>NZ_JBEOUR010000008.1:0-76123 GCF_040302605.1 Microbacterium sp. NPDC097977 | reverse complement strand
CCACCGCCACCCGGCCACCAGCCGCGCACACCAACTACCCCCCTCGGGTTGGGCGCGGGCCGCCCCCCCCCACCCCCCGCCCCCCCCGCCCGGTCTCGCGTCTGCGCTCCACTTCCGAGACGCACGGCACCGACACGGTGCGGATCGACCCTGCGTCCGTCGGCGACCTGGTCATCGGCTATGCGCCCCAGCGTGACGGCGCCCCGGATGCCGGCGAGATCATCTGGACGTGGGTGCCCTACGAGGAGAACGACGGCAGAGGCAAGGATCGGCCCCTGCTGGTGATCGGGCGGCAGTCATCCGATCGCGTCTACGCCCTGCGGATGACGAGCAAGCCCCACGACGGTCGGCGCGACTTCCTCTCGATCGGTTCCGGCGCCTGGGACGCCCAGGGAAGAGAATCCTGGGTCGACATCGAGCTGCTCTACAGCGTCCATGAGACGGGACTGCGGCGCGAAGCCGCGGTGCTCGATCGGTCTCGCTACCGACGCGTCTCCACCGCTCTCACCGGCCGCTACGGGTGGACCGCGGGCTGACCCGCGAGATCGGCGCAGGCACCCGGCTGAGCGCCCATACGGCGACAGCAGCCACGAGCAACGCGACCAGCAGGGCGGCGACGGTGGTGGAGAGCGACACCACACCGCGCTCGGGGAGCAGGAAGCCGTACGGCACCCATCCGTCTGTGACGCCGCGGCCCAGCACGACGAGGAGCCAGAGCATCGGATAGGGCAGCACCAGCCAGAGCAGACGCCACGGCTGCGGGGGCCGATCGCCCACACACAGCCAGTCAAGCACCAGCAGCAGCGGGAAGACGGTGTGCAGCACCAGGCTCACCCACGCGGGAGCGCTGCCTGTGCCCGGCACGATGAGGTTGTAGACGAGCGCCACCACGATCATGCAGGCAGTCGCCACTGCGCGCGCGGTGGCGAGACCCGCCGGGACGCGGCGTCGACGGAGTCCGAGCAGGCTGGTGCTCAGCAGGATGAGGCACGCGAGCAGGCTCGTCAGATTCGTGAAGTAGCCGAAGAAGTCGAAGAGGCTCGGCCCCTGTCGAGGAATCCCGATGACGTAGGTGAAGACGAGGATGCCGATCACCGCCGCCCCCACGATGCCGCGAAGCGCCGAGACACGGCGGGAGGGGAGTGCCTCTGTGCGCATCGCCCCAGCCTAGGAGCGCAGTGGAGGCAATCCGTTGCGGCGGGCACTGCGAACAACCTGTGAGTCGCACACAGCGGCGAAATCAAGGAGGAATCATGCGCTTCATCCCCACCAAGGTCCACGGCATCCTCGACTACATCGTCGGTGTGGCTCTGATCGCAGCGCCGTGGCTGTTCGGCTTCGCGGGCATCGGCGGACCCGCCGTGATCATCCCGATCGTGCTCGGCGTCGGCCTCATCGTCTACAGCCTGTTCACCAAGTACGAGTGGGGCCCCTTCGGCTTCATCCCGATGCCGGTCCACCTCGTCTTCGACATCGTCGCCAGCCTCTTCCTCGCCCTGTCGCCGTGGATCTTCGGCTTCTCGACCGAGGCGCCGAACGTCTGGGTGCCTCACGTCGTCGTCGGCGTCGCCGTGATCCTCGTGGTCCTGTTCTCGCAGCCGCAGCCCGCGAAGGTCAAGGCAGCCCGCGCCTGACGCTCTGCACTCTGAGGCCCCGCACGGAACCACGGTCCCGTGCGGGGCTTCAGTTCTGCGATGCGCGGCTCACCCACTGCGCATAGAGCTGCCAGGGGTCGGCCACCGTGCGGAGTCCGGCGATGTGGTTCTCGAGATGCGGTGTGAGGGTGAACCACTCGCCGCCCTCTCGGATGTCCGCGAACTCTCTATGTCGCGCCTGTTCGATCTCGCGTCCTCCGGGTTCGAACGCGAGGAGCTCTTCGTGTCGGATGCTGCCCAGGCGCTGGCGCGGGCGGCGACTCGTGCCGATCTTCACCCGACGCGCGTAGCGGATGTAGTAGACGACCTCGATCACCGGACGCGGGAGATCGGGGTCGGGGGAGTCGCCGTAGCGCCACCCGCACCAGGCACACATCAGAGCGCCGGACACCCGCACCGCGTCGGCGTGGCCGCACAGGGAGCACGGGCTCGGGAGCTGGAGGGGCGACACCGTCGGGACTCTACCCGCGGCCGCCGACGTCAGACCTCGCCGCGGCGCCGCTTGCGCCCGCGGGGCACCCAGTTCCACCAGGTGAAGTGGTGGTCGCCCTGCTCGACGTCGAACTCCTGCCCGCAGACCGTGCACTCGCAGAGGTAGGTCATCGACCAGCCCGGTTCGCTCGTCGATCGGATCACGATGTGGCCGGCGGCCTCCTCCTTGCGCGGATCGTTCGTGAGGATGCCCGGGTACGCGGCGCACCAGCACTTCCCGTCGCGATACTGCTCGATCTTCGTGAGTGCATGCTCCAGATGCCCGTTGTTGGAGTAGATCATTCCGCCCAGATCGAGCGCGCCCGCCTTTCGTCTGATCCTGGGCAGGGCAGCGACCAGGGGGTCGAGTTCTCCGGGGTCCCGAGAACCGATCGTCTGCCAGAGCGCGTGGATCACACGGCTGCGATCGCCGGAGAGGAAGTCGTCGAGCAGTGTGGTCACCCGGCCAGGCTAACAAGCCCGGATCGTCCGAACCGACGAAGAAGCCCCGCACGACTTCAGGTGTGCGGGGCTTGTATCTGTGGGCGATACCGGACTCGAACCGATGACCTCTTCCGTGTGAAGGAAGCGCGCTACCAACTGCGCCAATCGCCCATACCCGAGGGGTACGTCAACCGATACTACCGGACGCTCGGAGCCGTCGCGCACCACCGCAGCGGACACGCGCGAGATTCGCTCCCGGTTTTGACAGTGGTCGATCATCGGCTAATGTTTCATAAGTGCCCGGGACAACAACCGGGAACAACGCGGATGTAGCGCAGTTGGTAGCGCACAACCTTGCCAAGGTTGGGGTCGCGAGTTCGAGTCTCGTCATCCGCTCAAGTGCAGGGGCCTTCTTCGGAGGGCCTTCCGCACGTGGGGTCAATCCACACGGTGGCGTGGCCGAGCGGCTAGGCACCGGCCTGCAAAGCCGTTTACACGGGTTCGAATCCCGTCGCCACCTCTCACAAACTGAATAGCCCACATGGGCGCGATTGGCGCAGCGGTAGCGCGCTTCCCTGACACGGAAGAGGTCACTGGTTCGATCCCAGTATCGCGCACAACGAAACCCCCGGCCTTCCGGGGGTTTTCTCGTATCTACGGACCGTGGTGGCACCGTACCGCCTCGTGCCGGCGACCGTGCGTCGATGCCCGGATCGTGAGCATGAGTGACGGCGCCCGTCATGTCTGCTATATCTGTCACAAGGGAACTCGGACGAGGTATCGGCGGCAGCTCAGAGGCAGCGGCGACACTTCGCTCGCTGAAATCTGGGGACGCATGCACACTCTCTTTTCGCGCGCGAGCGCAACAGCCGTCATCGCCGCGATCGCTGTGGTCGGCGGCCTGTGGGCTCCGCCGGCGATGGCCGCATCCGGCGAGAGTCGGGGCATCGAGGCTGAGGCGCTGGCATCGGGTGCGACCATCTCGGGCACCGTCACGTCGGACTCCGGTGCGCGCATCGACAGCGGGAACTTCGGATGGATGTTCGCGATCCCCGTCGGCGCCGGAGGAGATCCGTGGGCGCAGGGCGTCGGCTCTCGATGGTCAGTGATCACCGATGGCAGCTACACCATCACCGACCTCCCGGCCGGCGAGTACACCGTGCAGTTCCGTTATGGATGCGACTGCGGCGGGCCCGATGAGCTGCCCGGCGCACCCTGGGTGGAGGAGTTCTATCAGAACTCCCTCGACCTCGCCGGCGCCACACCCGTGCGCGTGGGCGCAGATGAAGCCGTGAGCGGCATCGACTTCACGCTCACTCCTCGCGTCCAGGGAGAGCGCCCGCGGATCACGGGAACCCCGGTGGTCGGAAGCACCCTCACCGCGACCACCCAATGGTGGACGTCCGGCACGACCTCGACCTATCAGTGGTACGCCGACGACGTCATCATCACCGGTGCGACCGCTGCGACGTACAAGCTCACGACTGTGCAGGCGAGCACGGCGATCTCGGTCTCGGTGACCGGGGCGATTGCCGGACACGTGTCGAACGGCGGGACATCGCGGCCGACCGAGAAGGTGCTGCTCTCCGGCTCCCCGTCCATCTCGGGCACCGCCGCAACGGGATCGACCCTGACGGCGAATCCGGGGACATGGACCGCGGGCACCTCCTTCAGCTACCAGTGGTTCGCGGGCAACGTCGCGATCGGCAATGCCACGGCGTCGACGTTCATCCCCACGCCCGCTCAGGCCGACACGCAGATCTCGGTGAAGGTCACCGGAACGCTCGGCGGCTACCCGACTGTCAGCGCGACCTCGGCGAAGACGGTGAAGCTGGCGCGTGCCGGAATACCGACGATCAGTGGCACCGCTGCGGTGGGCTACACGCTCACGGCGTCGCCGGGCACATGGACCACAGGTACGACCTTCACCTACCAGTGGTACGCCGACGGCATGCTGATCAGCGGGGCGCGGGCCTCCACATTCGTGCCGCCCTCCACTCTCTCGGGGAAGCAGATCTCGGTGAAGGTCACCGGTGCTGTCACCGGGTACCCGACCGCCGCCATGGCCTCGGGCAGGACGACGAAGCTGGCCCTCGTCGCCACTCCGACGATCAGCGGCGCCGCGGTCGTGGGCGGCACGCTGACGGCCGCACCCGGTGCCTGGACCGCCGGAACCGGATTCACGTACCAGTGGTACGCCGGTTCCGCTGCGATCTCGGGTGCCACCGCGAAGTCCTTCACGCTGACGGCATCCCAGTCCGGCGCTCAGATCTCGGTGAAGGTGACAGGCACGCTCGCCGGTCACACCACCGTGGCCAGGGTCTCGACCAAAACCCTCAAGGTCCTGCTCGCCGCCACTCCGACCATCAGCGGCACCGCGGTCGTGGGCGGCACGCTGACGGCCGCACCCGGTGCCTGGACCGCCGGAACCGGATTCACGTACCAGTGGTACGCCGGTTCCGCTGCGATCTCGGGTGCCACCGCGAAGTCCTTCACGCTGACGGCATCCCAGTCCGGCGCTCAGATCTCGGTGAAAGTGACAGGCACGCTCACCGGTCACACGACCGTGTCCAAGGAATCGGTGAAGACCCCCAGAGTTCTCGTCGCCGCCACACCGACCATCAGCGGCACCGCAGCCGTGGGCAACACGCTGAAGGTCACGCCCGGCAGCTGGACCCCTGGCACCACATTCACCTATCAGTGGTATCGCAACGGCAGCGCGGTCCCGGGTGGGACAGCTGCTGCGTATCCCGTGCGTCCGACCGATGCTTACGCCACGCTATCGGTCAGAGTGGCGGGGACCAGGTCGGGATACGCCTCGGTGACGAAGGCGAGCGTCGCGACCGTGCCTGCGACGGGAAAGGTCTACGGGAACTGCGCCGCGCTCAACGCGGACTACCCTGACGGCATCCGCAAGAACGGAGTCACCACGGACGAGAAGTCCGGGGTCGCGAAGCCTCTCGTCGGCAACCCCTACGAATCGACCTCGATGTACAACCGCCAGTCGATCGCGCGAGATGCCGATCGAGACGGCATCATGTGCGAACGCTGAGTCCCGCCGCGCGATGAGAACGCTTCGGATCCCGGCTCACGAGTTGTAGGGCTCGTGCGTGTCTCGACGTCGGTCTTTGCCCTCGTCGATCCACCGTGTGTGCGCCCTCAGGCCGTGGAAGACACCGAAGCGGATCACCAGGTACGCGAGCAGCAATCCGACGAGCAGAAAGATCAGCCAGATCGCGATACCGAGGACAGATGACAGGGCGAAATGCGCAGGGAAGTCCATGGACCGACCGTATCGTGCTGCTCGACCCGCGCGAGCGCCGGGAGACCTGTGGGTGGACCCGTCTCAGCTCGGCGCAGGCGGGGAGCGCTTGACGATGTCGTAGGCGGCGAGCGCCGCCTTGCGCGTCGCCGCGAGATCGACGATCGGCTCGGTCGGTGCATCCGCTGCCCACTCCGAGATGTACAGCCCCTGCGGATCGAACTTCTTGGCCTGGAGCTCGGGGTTGAACACCCGGAAGTACGGCGCCGCATCGGCCCCGGACCCTGCGACCCATTGCCAGTTGAACGGATTGCTCGCGCCGTCGGCATCGACGAGGGTGTCCCAGAACCACTCCTCGCCGCGCCGCCAGTCGATCAGGAGGTTCTTGACGAGGAATGACGCGGTGACCATGCGCACGCGGTTGTGCATGAAGCCGCTGTGCCACAGTTCGCGCATGCCCGCATCGACCAGCGGGATGCCGGTGTCGCCGCGCTGCCACGCGGCGAGCTGAGCAGGGTCGAGGGGCGGCCAGGGGAACGCGTCGAACTGGCGGCGGAGGTTCACGGTGGCCAGATCGGGGGAGTGGAACACGGTGTGCCACGCGAACTCCCGCCAGCCCAGCTCCGAGAGGAATCCTGCGGCGCCGTGAGCGTCGACGGCGTCGTGCCAGACGGTGAACGGGCTCAGCTCGCCCCAGCGCAGTCGTGGCGAGAGCAGTGAGGTGGCACCGGCGGACGGCTCGTCCCTCGCGCGGTCGTACGTGCCGATGTCATCGTGGAGGAACGACGTCAGACGAGCCCGTGCGGCGGGCTCGCCGGGCTCCCACGTGTCGCGCAGACCGCCCGCCCAGTCCGGTCGGGTCGGCAGGAGATCCCAGTCGTCGAGGTCGTCGGAGGTCGGCGGTGGCGACACCCCGTCGAGGCTTCGCGGCGCGGCGAGCGGTGCGCGGGGTGCGGGGAGGGCGAGGCAGGCTCGCCAGAAGGGAGTGAACACCGAGAAGTGGGTCCCACCCCCGGTCTTCACCGTCCAGGGTTCGTGCAGCAGGGAACCGGCGAAGGAGGCGACCTCGAGCCCGTCATCACGGAGCGACGCCTTCAGGGCAGCGTCGATGTCGCGCTCGGCTCCGCCGTACCGGCGGTTCCAGAACACCGCGCTCGCCCCGGTGTCCGCCACGGCCTCGCGGACGACGCGCTCGGCGGGCCCACGCCGCAGCGTCAACGTCGCCCCGAGGTCTTGCAGGCGACCGCTCAGCGAGGCGAGCGAATGGTGCAGCCACCAGCGCGCAGCGCCGCCGAACGGCCGGATCCCGGGCGACTCCTCGTCGAGGACGTAGAGCACGACGATCGGCTCGTCACGGTCGATGGCTGCGCGCAGCGCCGGGTTGTCGGCGAGGCGGAGGTCGTCACGGAGCCACACGATCGAGGGGGAGGACATGGCTCCATTCTCGCCCGCGCGACGGAATCGGCGGGCAGGGGTTGCGTGCCGCGCGCCTCAGCGACTACGACGCCGCGGGCGAACAGCAGGAACAGGATCGGGAGCAGTCGCCCACAGTGCCCAGAGCACCAGCAGCGGCTGGAAGAACAGTCGGCCGAAGCGTCGCGCCTCGGTATCGAGACCGGGGGTCGAACGGTGGGTGCGCCACTGGTGCACGTTCCCCGGCAGGACGGCGACGAAGAACGCGGCCGTCGCGACGCCGATGCGTCGTCTCTCCTTCGGCAGCGCGAGGAGCCCGACCGCGAGGGCCACCTCGGCGGCGCCGGAGGCGATCACGATCGCGTCCTTGTCGAGGCGGGTGGCCTTCGTGGCCCAGTCCGGGACGACGACCCGGAAACCTCGGGTGCTCACGAAATGGACGATGCCGATCGCCCCCAGGGCGAGTGCGAGGATCCAACGCGCCAGTGCTCTGATCATCCGCTCACGCTACCCCGGCGCGTCCGAGGGCCCGCTGTTCGCCGGGGCGCGTCGCAGCGGGTCAGTCGACGAGGAGCCGACGATCGGCCTCCCACAGACGGAAATCGTCGGCGATCTCGGGGGCGTGCGTGTGATGAAGATAGTGCTCGCCGTCGAGGGGGATCACGGTTCCGTCGTCGACCTCCGCTGCCTGGCTCTCGTGCAGGTCGAGCCAGTCCGGATTGCCGGCATTGTCGGCGACCACGAACAGAAGGACGGGGAGTGCGACGGGAAAGCCGGTGCCCGCGGCATCCGCGAAGTTGGTCCTGATGCGGTTCATCTCGTCGAGGTAGGTGGGGGTGAGCGAGTTCCGGTTGCTGAGCAGCGACATCTGTTCGCGCGCGTCGTCGTCGTAGTCGAGCCCGTCGAGACCGTCGCCGGACGCGTGCGCGACCAGGCGGATCAGGCCGAGATTCTTGGCCGCGGCCAGCAGACCGGTGGGGAAGACCGTGTCCATGTTCGGCTGGCCCGGCACGCTGCTGTCGATCCCGACGAATGCCGTCACCTCGTCGGCGTACCGGTTCGCGTACTCGATCGCGTACAGGCCCGCGATCGAGTGCCCCATCAGCACGTAGCGGTCGACCTCGAGCACCTGCAGCGCCTCGTGGATCTCGTCCACGATGTTGTCGGTCGTCCTCGCGCGTTCGGTGCCGTCGCTCAGGCCGTAGCCGAACGGCTCCACGACGATGACGCGGTGGTCCTGCGCGAGTTCTGCGACCAGAGGCTCGAAGTCGAGGGCCGGCGAGGCGGTGCCGAAGCCGGGGAGCAGGACGACGTCCTGATCGCCCTCGCCGCCGACGACCACGTTCATCGACCGTCCGTCGACGCTCACGGTTCGACCGTACGTCTCTATCCGGTCCTTCTCCGTCTCGGTCGACACGGCGTTCACCACGGTGGTGGTCGTCAGTCCGACCGCCAGCAGGGTGCCGACGGACCCGGCGACGATGAGGGCTCTTCTGAGAGACGTGCGCACGATGGCCTTCCCGGCGCGCACGGGGTCGAAGGGGTGGTGCGCGACTGTCCTCCCAGCCTGGAGCAGGAGTTCCACCGGCGCGTCAGCCCGCCGTGGACACCTCGGTACCGCGTTCGCAGTACGCGGAAGTCATCCGCCGGGCGGATCCGCGGCGGGCGCACACACGAAATACTGGATGTATGCCGACCACCCGTGCCCGCCGTCACGGGTTCGGGATGTCCGATCTCCTCGCCGTCGCGCTGATCGTGTTCTTCGCCGTGCTGCCGTTCCCCGACGAGACCTTCCGGGCCGAGGGGATGCTGCTGATCCCTGCCCTCGCACCGGCCCTGATCGTGCCCTTCCGGGGCAGGTGGCCGATCACCGCTCTGGTCGTCAGCCTGGCGTGCGTCGTCGCCGTCGCCGCGTCAGGGTCGATCTCTCCCAGCGCGCTCCTCGCCGTCGCGATCGCCTGCTTCGCGGTGGTCGATCGTCTCGGGCGACGCATCGGGCTGCTCTCCCTCGGCGTATCGGTCGCGGTCGCGTTCCTCGCCGACGCCTGGGCGCTCGGCGGTGATCTCCTCGATGCGACGGCGCTGCAGTTCATCCTGATCATCGTCCTGGGTGGCGCCCTGGGGGACACGGCCCGGTCGCGGCGGGAGTTCATCGCGGCGATGACCGAACGCGCAGAGCGGGCCGAGCGGAGCCGCGACGACGAGGCGCGCAGACGGGTCGCCGAAGACAGGGTGCGGATCGCCCGTGACCTGCACGACGTGGTCGCACATCAGATCGCGGTGATCAGCCTGAATGCAGGCGTCGCCTCCACGTCTCTCGAGACACGGCCCGAGCGTGCGCAGGAGGCTCTGGCGACGGTGCGCAACGCCTCACGGACGGTCCTCGCCGACATCGGGGGACTCATGACCCTGCTGCGCGCCGAGCCGGACGACGATGAGGGCGAGCTCCGTCCGCAGAGCGGGCTGGGAGACCTGGAGACGCTGTTCTCCGGCTTCCGCGCGGCGGGACTTCGCATCGACCTGCGGGATCCTCACCCCGGATTCGATCTGTCGCCGGCCGGCGATCAAGTCGCGTACCTGGTGCTCCACGAGGCTCTCACCAACGCGCACAAGCACGGCCGCGGCGGCACGGCGACCGTCGCCTTGCGTGCCGAGGGCGCAGCGGTGCACCTGACGATCGTGAACCCGGCTGCGGACGACGCGTCGAGTCCTCTCCGGGCAGGACACGGGCTTCGCGGTCTGCAGGAGCGCCTCACGGCGGTCGGAGGTGCCATGCACGTCGGCAGCGACGGCGGGGTCTTCTCGCTCGAGGCGTGGATCCCGACCGAGACGGCCCCGACCTCGTGACGATCTCGGTGCTCGTCGTCGACGACCAGCCTCTCGTGCGGCTGGCAGTGCGGGACATCCTCGTCGACGGCGGTCTTCTGGTCGTCGGGGAGGCGTCGGATGGACGCGCCGCGGTGCGCGCGGCCATCGAGACCGCGCCCGATGTCGTGCTGATGGACATCAGGATGCCGGAGCTCGACGGGATCGCCGCCACGGCTCTGATCCGTGCGAACACGGACGCGAGCGCGGACGCGTCGCACCGGCCCCGAGTGCTCGTGCTGACGACGTTCGAGGACGACGAGAACGTCGTCGCGGCGCTGCGTGCGGGCGCGAGCGGATTCATCGGCAAGGGGGCCGAGCCCGACGAGATCGTCCGCGCCGTGCGCACCGTGCACCAGGGCGAGGCACTGCTCTCGTCATCCGCGACGCGAGCACTGATCGCGCGTGCGGTAGGTCGCGGCGGCGCGCGGCGTTCGGAGCGGTGGGAGGCAGCGCTGACGCCGCTGACGCCACGGGAGCGCGAGGTTCTCGAGCTCGTCGCCGAGGGGCTCACGAATCAGGACATCGCCGCCCGCCTGACGATCTCGCCGCACACCGCGAAGACCCATGTGAACCGGATCATGACGAAGGTCGCCGCGAGCGACAGGGCACAGCTCGTGATCCTCGCCTACGAGTCAGGGCTCGTGACCGCCGGGGAGTGATCCTCGGCTCGCGGGTCTGCGCCACACTGGGATCCATGACCGTCCTGCGCATCAGCATCCTCTTCGTGCTCGCCGCCGTCGCCGAGATCGGCGGAGCCTGGCTGATCTGGCAGGCGATCAAAGAAAACAGGGGGTGGGTGTTCGCGGTGCTCGGGGTCATGGCGCTCGGCGCGTACGGCTTCATCGCGGCCCTGCAGCCCGATGCGAACTTCGGGCGCGTGCTCGCCTCGTACGGCGGTGTGTTCATCGCGGGATCGCTCGCCTGGGGCATCATCGTCGACGGCTTCAAGCCCACCGTCTGGGACTGGGTCGGCTCGGCGATCGCCCTGGTGGGTGCGGCCATCATCATCCTCGCGCCGACGGCCGCGAACACCGCGACCGAGACGGCGTCGTAGCGGTCAGCGGCCCCCGGGCATGCGAGTAGCCTAGATCCAGACCCAGATGGAGTGTGCAGTGCCTGAAAATGCTCAGCCGAAAGACGGCTTCGCCCTGTTCTCTGACCGTTCAGTCGTCGCGATGCGCGTCAACGGAACCCTCAAGGACCTCGCCGCGACAGTGACGGATGCCGACGAGGTCGAGCCGGTCACGATCGACAGCCCCGACGGACTCAACATCCTCCGTCACTCGGCCGCGCACGTGCTCGCGCAGGCGGTGCAGCGGATCAACCCGCAGGCGAATCTCGGCATCGGCCCGCCCATCACCGACGGCTTCTACTACGACTTCGGCGTCGACACCCCGTTCACGCCCGAGGACATCAAGGCCATCACGAAGGAGATGCAGCGCATCGTCCGCGAGGGACAGCGCTTCGTGCGCCGCGTCGTCACCGACGACGAGGCGCGGGCGGAGCTCGCGGACGAGCCGTTCAAGCTCGAGCTCATCGGTCTGAAGGGCCCTTCGGCAGGCTCAGGGACCGTGGGAAAGGTCGAGGGCGCATCCGTCGAGGTCGGCGAGGGCGAGCTGACGATCTACGACAACACCACCCGCGACGGCGAGGTGGTCTGGAAGGACCTGTGCCGCGGACCGCACCTGCCCAACACGCGCATGATCGGCAACGGCTGGGACCTGACCCGCATCGCCGCCGCCTACTGGCGCGGCAGCGAGAAGAACCCGCAGCTGCAGCGCATCTACGGCACGGCATGGCCATCGAAGGACGAGCTGCGCGAGTATCAGCACCGTCTCGAGGAGGCCGCCAAGCGCGACCACCGTCGCCTCGGCAAGGAACTCGACCTGTTCTCGTTCCCCGAAGAGATCGGCTCGGGGCTCTCGGTCTGGCACCCCCGTGGCGGTGTCGTGCGCGGCGAGATGGAGCAGCATGCGCGAAAGCGCCACATCGAGGGCGGGTACACCTACGTCTACACGCCACACATCTCGAAGGAAGACCTCTTCCTCACCTCGAACCACCTCGTCACGTACAAGGAGGGCATGTACCCGCCGATCGTCATGGACGAGGAGCGCGACGACGAGGGCAACATCACCAAGCAGGGCCAGGACTACTACCTGAAGCCGATGAACTGCCCGATGCACATCCTGATCTACAAGGAGCGTGCGCGCAGCTACCGCGACCTGCCGCTGCGGTTCGCCGAGAACGGCACCGTCTACCGCAACGAGCTGTCCGGCGCGCTGCACGGGCTGACGCGCGTCCGCGGCTTCACTCAGGACGACTCGCACCTCTTCGTCACGCCGGATCAGCTCGAGGGCGAGGTCGCGAAGGTCCTGGAGTTCATCCTCTCGATGCTGCGCGATTTCGGTCTCACCGACTTCGAGCTCGAGCTGTCGATGAAGGATGACGAGAAGTCGAAGTGGATCGGCTCCGACGAGTTCTGGGATTCGTCGACCGATGCTCTGCGTCGTGTCGCCGTGGCCTCAGGCCTGAAGCTCACCGAGGTGCCCGGCGAGGCCGCGTTCTACGGCCCGAAGATCGACCTCAAGACGCGCGACGCGATCGGCCGCACCTGGCAGCTCTCGACCGTCCAGGTCGACCCGAACCTGCCGGAGCGCTTCGAACTCGAGTACATGGACAAGGACGGCCAGAAGAAGCGTCCCATCATGATCCACCGCGCGCTGTTCGGCTCGATCGAGCGCTTCTTCGCGATCCTCCTCGAGCACTACGCCGGCGACTTCCCGGTGTGGCTGTCTCCGGTGCAGGTCGTGGGCATCCCCGTCGCCGACGAGTTCGCCGACTACCTCGGAGAGATCGTCGACACGCTGCGCACCCAGGGCGTCCGTGCCGAGCTC
The DNA here is from genome assembly GCF_040302605.1 of Microbacterium sp. NPDC097977. Taxonomy (NCBI): domain Bacteria; kingdom Bacillati; phylum Actinomycetota; class Actinomycetes; order Micrococcales; family Microbacteriaceae; genus Microbacterium; species Microbacterium sp. NPDC097977. Next base: position 63,116 of record NZ_JBEOUR010000008.1, on the reverse strand, counting down.
GACGCGTCGGACGACCGGATGCAGAAGAAGATCCGCACGCACACCACCGGCAAGGTGCCGCTGCTGCTGATCGCGGGGGAGAAGGACCGCGATGCGGGCACCGTCTCGTTCCGCTACCGCGACGGCACCCAGGAGAACGGCGTGCCGATCGCCGACGCCGTCGCCCGCATCCGTGCCGCGATCGACGCGCACACGCTCGTGCAGACAGCAGGGGACCTGGCGTGACCACACCCTCGGGGCCGTGGGAGGACGCCGGAGAGTTCGCCGGAGTCCCCGACGAGTTCCAGCGACTGTGGACGCCTCACCGGATGGCCTACATCCAGGCGGGCCCCGAGCCGCTGCGCGAGGAATGCCCGTTCTGCGAGGCGCCGAAGCATCCGGATGCCGAGCGGCTGATCGTCGCCAGGGGCGAGACGGCGTACGTGCTGCTCAACCTGTTCCCGTACAACTCCGGTCATTTGCTCGTGTGCCCCTACCGGCACATCGGCACCTACGACCAGGCGACGCCCGAGGAGGTCGCCGAGATCGGGGCGCTGACCCAGACGGGCATGCGCGTGCTGCGCGAGGTGTCACGCTGCGACGGCTTCAACCTCGGTATGAACCAGGGTGCTGTCGCGGGTGCGGGCGTCGACGGTCACCTGCACCAGCACATCGTGCCGCGGTGGACGTCGGACGCCAACTTCTTCCCGATCATCGCGAAGACGAAGGCGCTGCCGCAGCTGCTCGGCGAGGTGCGTGAGGCCGTCGCGAACGCGTGGCCGGCCTCCGGTCGCTGAGTGTCGGACGCGTTTCGTCTCGCTTCGCTCGCTCAACGAGCGGGTGTCCGTCGCGAACGCGTGGCCCACGCCATGACACCGTTCAGCGCACCTGTCGTGCGCTGAACTGCATCCGCGGGTTCGCGTAGAACTCCTGCGCCTCGACGAGCCGCAGCTCGCGCGCACCGGCCTCGAGGGTCGCGGCGAGCAGGTCGAAAACACTCGACGCCGTGCGCTCGAGGGCCGTCTTCGCGTCGCCGGTCTCGACGTAGTGGGCGGTGAAGAGCGCCGCGGTCACGTCTCCCGAGCCGTTCGCCTTCATCGGCAGTCGGGGCGTCTGCACGATCCAGGCTCCGGCCGAGTCCGCCACGAGCATCTCGATCGTGTCCTCCTCGCGGTCCGGTCGCTCGACGCTCGTGACGAGGACCGTGCGCGGGCCCATGGCCATGGCCAGGTCGACCGAGGCGAGCGTCGACTCGAGCGTGTCGGGCTCGGTGCCGGTGAGAAAGCCCAGCTCGAACTGGTTCGGGGTGATGATGTCGGCGACCGGCACGACCTTCTCGCGCAGCAGGATCGGGATCGCCGGCGCGACGAAGCATCCGGACTTTGCGTTCCCCATCACCGGATCGCAGGCGTACACGGCGTCGGGGTTGGCCGCCTTGACTCTGGCGACCGCGTCGATGATGACGTCGCCGATGCCCTCGCCGCCCTGGTAGCCGCTGAGCACCGCGTCGATCTCTCCGAAGACGCCGCGTTCCTCGATCCCGGTGATGACCTCCCGCACGTCGTCGGGGGCGATCAGCGGCCCGCGCCAGGCGCCGTAGCCGGTGTGGTTGGAGAAGGTGACCGTGTAGACCGGCAGCACCTCGACGCCGATGCGCTGCAGCGGGAAGACCGCGGCGGAGTTGCCGACGTGGCCGTATGCGACGGCTGACTGGATGGAGAGGACCTTCATTCCCCGATCCTTTCGTTCAGGGCGGGAGGGAGTCCCGCCGCGGGGGTCATCGGGTGGCCGCGACGAGGTCGGCGACCAGGGTGGCCGCATCGTCGTCGGACAGATCATGCACCGTCAGGCGCAGGTGGTGCGAGGGGTCGGCGCGCTCGTCGAGGGCGAAGTCGTCGCCCGTGCGGGCCAGCCAGCCACGACGCATGAGCCGCTCGGCGACCAGACGCGCCGGCTTCGGCAGCTCGAGCCACAGGCTCAGGCCTTCGGTGGGCGCGCAGGCGAGGCCGTGCTCGTCGAGTCGCGCGGCGAACGCGGCGTTCTGCGAGGCGTAGTGCTCACGGGCCGCACCGATCCTCGCGACGACGGACTCGTCCGTCAGCTGCGTGAGCGTCAGTCGCTGGAGCAGATGGCTCACCCACGTGGTTCCCGGGCTGAGTCGCATGGCGAGGCGCTCGTGCGTGGTCGCATCGGTCGCCGCGATGGCGAGGCACATATCGGGACCGAGGAACTTCGACACGGAGCGCACGAGTGCGAAGCGGCGGTGGCCGGGTCCGATCAGGGTCTCGTAGGGGCGCTGCGCGAGCAGGGAGAAGTGGTCGTCCTCGATGATCAGCACGTACGGATGGTCGGCGAGCACGGCGCGCAGGGCGGCTGCGCGGGCGGGAGTGAGGCTCGCGCCGGTGGGGTTCTGCGCGCGCGGCGTGCAGATGACCGCCCGGATGCCGGCGTCGAGCGCGGCACGCAGTCCCTCGACCGTCATCCCCTCCTCGTCGACGGGCACGGGGACGGCCCGATAGCCGCCGAGGCGGACGGTGTGGATGCTGGCGAGGAAGCACGGGTCCTCGAGGGCCACCGCGTCGTCGCGCATGAGCGCCTGGGCGAGCAGGCGCTCGACGGCGTCGACGGCGCCGCTCGTGACGGTGATGCGGAAGTCGAGCGGGTCGAGATCCTGGGCGATCCACTCGCGCGCCCACTCGTCGAGACCCCGGTCGATCACGGGTTCGCCGTAGAGCACGGGGCGCCCGGCGACGGTGGCGAGGGCCTGGGACGGATCGGGGATCAGACGCGGATCCGGATTGCCGGTGCCCACGTCCCGCAGCACGGTGTCGGAGGCGTACCCCTCCTGCGCGACCGACTCATGACCGGTGATGACCGTACCTGCGCGCCCGCGGGAGAGCACGATCCCGGCCTGCGCCAGCTGGCGGTATGCGGCGACCGCCGTATTGCGGTTCACGCCGAGCGAGGTGGCGAGCTCCCGCACGGGCGGCAGCGGGCTGCCCGCGACGAGCACGCCGCGGTCGCGCAGGTCGCGCACGCTGTCGGCGATGTCCGCTGCGGTCGTTCCGATGATCTGGTCGCTCATTGCTCCTCGTCTCCGATTCTAGGTCGTTACCGACAGTGCTACTGTTTGGCCTAGATCAAACGAGACATCGTTCGACACATCCGAGAATCTGCACACCCTGCACGTCGTGCGTCCCCGACAGGAGCCCCCATGACCGAACAGACCACCACCGGATCGTCGCGCGTCAAGCGCGGTCTCGCCGAGATGCTCAAGGGCGGCGTGATCATGGACGTCGTCACCGCCGACCAGGCGAAGATCGCAGAGGACGCCGGGGCGGTGGCCGTGATGGCACTCGAGCGGGTGCCCGCCGACATCCGCGCGCAGGGCGGCGTCTCGCGCATGAGCGACCCCGACATGATCGACAGCATCATCGACGCGGTCTCGATCCCGGTGATGGCGAAGGCCCGCATCGGCCACTTCGTCGAGGCGCAGGTGTTGCAGGAGCTCGGTGTCGACTACATCGACGAGTCCGAGGTCCTCTCGCCGGCCGACTACGTGAACCACATCGACAAGTTCGGCTTCACCGTGCCGTTCGTCTGCGGGGCGACCAACCTCGGCGAGGCGCTCCGCCGCATCAACGAGGGTGCGGCCATGATCCGCTCCAAGGGAGAGGCCGGCACGGGAGACGTCTCGGAGGCGACCAAGCACATCCGCAAGATCCGTTCCGAGATCAACGTACTGCGTTCCATGACGAAGGACGAGCTGTTCGTCGCCGCGAAGGAGCTGCAGGCACCCTACGAGCTGGTCGCCGAGATCGCGGAGACAGGCGCGCTCCCGGTCGTGCTGTTCGTGGCCGGCGGCGTCGCCACGCCGGCGGATGCCGCGATGATGATGCAGCTCGGTGCCGACGGCGTGTTCGTGGGCTCCGGCATCTTCAAGTCGGGCAACCCGGCCGAGCGTGCGAAGGCGATCGTCACGGCGACCACGTTCTTCGACGACGCGAAGGTGATCGCAGAGGTGTCGCGCGGACTCGGCGAGGCCATGGTCGGCATCAACGTGAGCGATCTGCCTGCGCCGCACCGCCTGTCCGAGCGTGGCTGGTAACCCCCGCGTCGGCGTCCTCGCGCTGCAGGGCGACGTGCGCGAGCATGCCGCTCTGCTCGAGGGGCTCGGCGCCGAGGTCGTGCTCGTGCGCCGACCGGAGGAGCTCGGAACCGTCGCCGGTCTGGTGATACCCGGCGGCGAGTCGAGTGTGATCGACAAGCTCTCGCGGCTGTTCGGCATGCAGCAGCCGATCCGCGCGGCTATCGGGTCCGGGATGCCGATGCTCGGCACCTGCGCGGGGCTGATCCTGCTCGCGGACACCGTGCTCGACGGCATCGACGGCCAGGAGTCGTTCGGGGGCATGGACATCGATGTCCGTCGGAACGCGTTCGGACGGCAGACGGAGTCGTTCGAGACCGACCTCGACGTGCCTGCGCTCGGTGAGCCGGCGGTGCACGCGACCTTCATCCGCGCACCGGTGGTCGAGCGAGTCGGCGACGGCGTCGAGGTCTTGGCGGCGCTGCCCGACGGCACCGTGGTCGCCGTGCAGCAGGGCAGCCTGCTCGGCACGAGCTTCCACCCCGAGGTCGACGGCGAGACGCGCGTGCACCAGCGGTTCCTCGGCCTCGCCGAGACGTTCGCCCGGTCGTGGGCGGCGACGCCCGCTTAAGCGACCTGCACCAGCGCTCGGATCGCGGACACGGTGCGATCGATGTCGGCGTCGGTCGTCGCCCACGACGACATCGAGCAGCGCTGCGTCGCTCGACCCCGCCATTCGGCGCCGGTGACCGCAGCAGTGCCCTCGTCGAGGATCGCGCGGCCGAGGGCGCGGGTGGCGGCGTCGTCGTCGAGACGGAACATGACCTGGGTGTAGTCGACGTCGTTGACGACGTGCACCCCGGGGATGGAGCGCAGACCTCGAGCCATCGCCGCGGCGTTCGCGTGCAGCCGATCCATCAGCTGCGCGACGCCGGAACGGCCGAGGCTCTTCAGCGCGGCCCAGGCCGGCACGCCGCGTGCACGCCTGGACAGCTCGGGCGTCACATCCCACGGGTCGAGACCGGTGTACATCAGGTAGTCGCCGCCGGTGCGGAACGCGGCGATCGAGTCGGCGGGGTCGCGCACGATCGCCATGCCGCAGTCGTACGGCACGTTGAGGGTCTTGTGCGCGTCGGTCGCCCACGAGTCCGCGTGCTCCATGCCGGCGGTGAGCGATCGGAGCGCCGGCGAGGCGGCGGCCCAGAGCCCGAAGGCTCCGTCGACGTGCACCCAGGCGTCGTGCGCCCGAGCGATCGGGATCAGCGCCTCGAAGTCGTCGAAGGCACCGGTGTGCACTTCACCGGCCTGGAGGCAGACGATCAGGGGTCCCGTACCGCTGAGGAGCTGCTGCTCGAGCGCCTCCGGCCGCATCCGTCCCTGATCGTCGGAGTCGACCACGATCAACTCCGCCCGCCCGATCCCGAGAAAGCGCGCCGCGCGGTCGATGGAGCTGTGGCGATCCGCGCCGCCGACGACGCGCAGCGGCGGTGCCTCCCGGAGTCCACGTTCGGCCACGTCCCACCCCGCCCTGGCCAGCACCGACTGACGGGCGGATGCGAGACACGTGAAGTTGGCGAGCTGCCCACCGGTGACGAATCCGACGCTCGCCGAGTCCGGCAGGCCGAAGAGGTCCAGCATCCACCGACCTGCGATCCGCTCCATGGCGACCGTGGCAGGTGCCAACGCGGAGGAGCCGGAATTCTGGTCCCACGTCGAGACGAGCCAATCGGCGGCGAGGGCGGCGGGATGGGTGCCGCCGATCACGAAACCGAAGAATCGTCCCCCCGGGATCGCGACGAGACCGGGGTCGGCGCGGGTCGCGATCTCCTCGATGACCTGCGCCGGATCGGTGCCGTCTTCCGGAAGCGGTCCGCCGAAGGCATCCAGCATCTCGTCGATGCTCGCACGCGGCCACACCGGTCGGTCGTCGAGGTCCTCCAGGAACTCGGTCGCACGGCGGTGGGCGGTGTCGAGAGCACGTGTTCTGTCGTCGAAGCCACTCTGGTCCATGGGTCAGGACTACACCCGCGAGAGAGCGTGCGCCAGACGGATATGGACTGCCCGGGCCGCGCGGTCCGAGGGCAGAGCCTCGTGGCGCGCGAGCGCATCACCGGCAGAGTTCTCCGGGTCGCCGCGCGGGTGTGCGTCGGCGGCGGATGCGACGGGTACGGTGGCGGGATGCGAACGCCACGGGGGACGACCGGAGTCAGCGCGAGCGGGGGCACGGTGGAACTCGTGGGCCGACGCGGTGCGGACTGGACTCGGATCGCGTCAGCGAGTCGCCCGCTCGCCGAGGCGATCGCCGAGCTCGACACGCCGGACCAGGCCGCCGCCCATGCGGATCCCGCGTACGAACGGTCGATCGCGTCGAGCAGTCCCTCGGCCCCGCGGTTCGCCGTCGGGCAGCAGATCCTCTGGCGGTACGGGCGGGTGATCGAGACGGCACGGGTCCTTCGCGATGACGACCGCGGACTCGTGGCGTGGACGCCGTCGGGCTCAGCGCGCCTCGACGCCGTTCCCTCCGACGGACGGCACCCGCGCGAGGTCCCGCTCGGAGAGCGCTTCCTCGTGCCGTGGCGGGCCGTCGAGAGCACCTGGACGGGGCCGGGCATCCTGCGAGTCGCACCGACCGGAAAGCCGTGGTCGGTGTGGTTCTTCCGTCGTGAAGACGGGACAGCCGACGGCGCCTACGTCAACATCGAGCTTCCGCACCGGCGCATCGCGGGCCAGGAGGCGTCGGTGTTCACCCGCGACCTCGTGCTGGATCTCTGGATCGACGCCGAGCACCGCGGGGAGGAGGACGTCTGGCTCAAGGACGCGGACGAACTCGAGGCCGCGGTCGACCAGGGCCGGTTCTCGCCCGAGCAGGCCGAGGCGGTGCGTGTGCTCGCCGATCACGCGGGAGCGGACTTCATCGTCGACGCCGCCTGGCCGCTGGGCGACGGGTGGGACGAGTGGATGCCGGACGAGGAGGCGGACGTTCCGCTCGTGCTGCCCGCGACCGCCGCGATGGCCGCCGCGCGTGCACGCTCCGGCAGAAGGAGCTCCGAGGGCTGAGTCGCCTGCCCGGACGTCAGCGGGGGCGGCGGTGGGACAGCATCCAGTCGTAGAACTCCGGGTTCTCATACGTCTCGGTCCACGAATCGTGGCCAACGCCCGGATATCGCGTGAACCGCACGTCGGCGCCGACGGACCGGAGCTCGGTCACGATCTGCTCCGTGGCGGAGATCGGAACGACATCGTCGGCGTCGCCGTGGAACGCCCAGACCGGGGTGTTCTGCAGCGGTGCGGCGCTCTGCAGCCACATGCCCCCGCAGATCGGCGCGATCGCGGCGAATCGATCGGGATACCGTACCGCCAGGCTCCAGGTCCCATATCCACCCATGCTGAGGCCGGTCACCGCCACGCGCGCGGGATCGATCCGGTGCGCCTCCATGACCTCGTCCAGCAGCCCGGACAGCGTCGAGAACTCCGCGATCCACTGACTCGACTCGGGGCACTGGGGCGTGACGAGCACGAACGGGAACTCGTGGCCGGCATCCGCCAGCTTCGGGGGGCCGTGGACCGCGGCGAGATCGAGCTCGGAGCCGCGCTCGCCCGCACCGTGCAGGAACAGCACGAGCGGCCAGCGTCTGTCCGGGTCGGCATCGTAATCCTCCGGCAGATGGATCAGGTACCGCAGGGTATCGGCCGGTGTCTGCTCGCCGTCCCTGACGTCGGAGGAGCGGACGGTCGGGGTGATGTGTCGGGATCTGCGCATATCTCCATCCTGCGCCACTCGCGCAGTTCGTTAGAATAGACGATGCCCTGGGTGCGAGCTTCTGGGCGGATACGACGAGCGGAGACATATGTCCGGGCATTCCAAGTGGGCCACCACGAAGCACAAGAAGGCCATCATCGACTCCAGGCGCGCCAAGTCCTGGGCCAAGCTCATCAAGAACATCGAGGTCGCCGCCAAGCTCGGCGGGGCGGACCTGCAGGGGAACCCGACGCTGTTCGACGCCGTGCAGAAGGCGAAGAAGACGTCCGTCCCGAAGGACAACATCGACCGCGCGGTGAAGCGCGGAGCGGGCATCGGCGGCGAGGCCGTCGAGTACACCTCGATCATGTACGAGGGCTACGGACCCAACGGCGTCGCCCTGATGATCGAATGTCTGACCGACAACAAGAACAGGGCAGCGGCCGAGGTGCGCACCGCACTCAGCCGCAACGGCGGCACGCTCGCCGACCCCGGCAGCGTCGCGTACAACTTCAGCCGCAAGGGCGTCATCGTGGTCGGCTCCGAGGGGACCACCGAGGATGACGTGATGATGGCGGCTCTCGAGGCCGGCGCCGAGGAGATCGAGCCGCACGCCGAGGGCTTCGAGATCGTCACCGAGGCCACCGACCTGGTCGCGGTCCGCAGCGCCCTGCAGGATGCGGGCATCGACTACGAGTCGGCCGACATCGAGTTCGTGCCGAACCTCAAGGTCGAGATCGATGCCGACACCGCGCGCAAGATCTTCCGTCTCATCGACGCGCTGGAGGACAGCGAGGACGTGCAGAACGTCTTCACCAACTTCGACCTCACCGCCGAGGTGCAGTCCGAGCTCGAGAACGACGACGCCTAGGCGCGCCGAGACGTCGGGACGCGGGGCGACGAATAGCCTGGGGGAGTGACCTCCTCCTCGCTCCGCGTGCTCGGCATCGACCCCGGTCTGACCCGGTGCGGCGTCGGCGTCGTGGATGTCGATCGGGCGCGACGCGGCACACTCGTGCATGTCGGGGTCATCCGCTCGGACCCGGATCTGCCGATCGGCGAGCGACTCGCGATCGTGGCCGCGGGCATCCGCGACGTGATCGCCGCGCACAGCCCGGATGCCGTGGCCGTCGAGCGAGTGTTCGCGCAGCAGAACACCCACACCGTGATGGGCACCGCGCAGGCGAGCGGCGTCGCGCTGCTGCTCGCGGCGGAGGCCGGCCTGCCTGCGGCCACGCACACCCCGAGCGAGGTCAAGGCCGCCGTGACCGGCTACGGCTCGGCCGACAAGCGGCAGGTGCAGGCGATGATCGCCCGGATCCTCCGCCTCGACGCGCCGCCGCAGCCGGCGGATGCCGCGGACGCCCTGGCCATCGCCCTCTGCCACGCCTGGCGCCGCGGGGCCGCGGGGGCTCCGGGCCAGGGGGCGCTCACCCCGGCCCAGCGGGCGTGGGCGGACGCGGAGCGTGTCGCTCGAACATATCTACGACCCGGTGCGTAGGCTGGAGCGATGATCTCCTCGCTGCACGGCGCCGTCCTCCACTCGACCGCCGATCAGGTCATCATCGACGTCGGCGGCGTGGGCTTCTCCGTCGCGGTGCCCGCGGATGTCGCCCACACAGCGACGGTGGGCGAGAAGCTGCTGCTGCACACCAGCCTCATCGTGCGCGAGGACGCGCTCTCGCTCTACGGATTCGCCGATCGCAGCGAGCTGGAGATCTTCGGTCTGCTGATCAGCGTGACCGGGGTGGGGCCGAAGTCCGCGCTCGGGGTGCTCTCGCACCTCACCGTCGACCAGATCGCCGATGCCGTGACGGGTGAGGATGACGCGCCCTTCCGACGCGTCTCGGGTATCGGACCCAAGACGGCCAAGCTCATCGTGCTGCAGCTCGCCGGCAAGGTGCACCCGGTGGGTGCGGCATCGACGCAGACCACGAGCGGACCTGTCGACGTCGTCGACCAGGTCACCGCGGCGCTGGTCGGACTCGGATGGTCGGAGAGGGTCGCCGCCGAGGCGGCTGCGCAGACCGCCGCCGAGGCGACCGACGTCGAACGCGACGCCGTGGCGCCGCTGCTGCGACGCACGCTGGCGCTGCTGGGGCCGGCCCGTGTCTGACGCCCGCGACGCCTCGGAGCCCTCCGACGACACCGAGCTCGCGATCGAGGGCGCACTGCGCCCCACCAGTCTCGGCGAGTTCGTCGGCCAGCAGAAGGTGCGCGGTCAGCTGCAGCTGCTGCTCGACGCCGCACGCATCCAGAACCGGCCGCCCGACCACATCCTCCTGGCGGGACCCCCCGGACTCGGCAAGACGACGCTCGCGATGATCGTCGCGCATGAGAGCGAGCGGCCGCTGCGGCTCTCCAGCGGCCCGGCGATCCAGCACGCGGGCGACCTCGCGGCGCTGCTGTCGAGCCTGGTCCCGGGCGAGGTGCTCTTCATCGATGAGATCCATCGCATGGCTCGCTCCGCCGAGGAGATGCTGTACCTCGCGATGGAGGACTTCCGCATCGACATCATGGTGGGCAAGGGCGCCGGAGCGACGAGCATCCCGCTGGACCTCTCGCCCTTCACACTCGTCGGGGCGACCACGCGTTCGGGGCTGCTGCCGAATCCGCTGCGCGATCGCTTCGGCTTCACCGGCCACCTCGAGTTCTACGACGAGCCGGAACTGGAGCAGGTCATCGCCCGGTCCGCTCTGATGCTCGGTGTCGACCTCCCGCACGATTCCCTCTCGGAGATCGCGCGGCGCTCGCGCGGCACACCGCGCATCGCGAACCGGCTGCTGCGACGCGTGCGCGACTACGCGCTCGTGCACGGCGGCGGCGCGGCGACGCTCGAAGGCGTCCGCGCGGCGCTCGAGCTCTACGACGTCGACCCGATCGGGCTCGACAGGCTCGACAGGGCGGTTCTCGAGGCCCTCGTGCGACGTTTCCGCGGTGGTCCCGTCGGACTCAGCACCCTCGCCGTGGCGGTGGGCGAGGAGGGCGAGACGGTCGAGAGCGTCGTCGAGCCGTACCTGGTGCGCATCGGGTTCCTCGGCCGGACGCCACGTGGCCGTGTGGCGATGCCGGAGGCCTACGCGCATCTCGGCGTGGCGCATCCGGACGGGGCGCTTCGCCTGGATGACCTATAATCGCTGGAGACTTCCCCGATAATCTGCGCGCCCGCTCTCTGGTGCGCGCACCTGAGAAAGGCCCATCCCCGCCATGCCCATGGAAATCCTGCTGTTCGGCCTTCTCGCCGTCCTCGTCGTGTTCATGTTCGTCAACGGCCGCAAGCGCCAGAAGCAGATGAAGGCGGAGCAGGAGGAGAAGGCCACCAAGACCGTCCCCGGCGTGAAGGTGCTCCTCCAGGGCGGCATCTACGGCACGATCGTCGCGTACGACCACGAGGACCTCGACTCGCCCGCTCTCGTCGAGATCGCACCGGGCACCGTCATCGAGGTGCACAGCCAGGCGATCCTTCGCATCGTCGAGCCGAAGGACGACGTCGTCGTCGTCGACGACATGGATGCTCCCGCCGTCGTCCTCGACGCACCTGTCGTCGATGGCGCAGCCGCGGTCGAGACCCCCGAGGAGACCCGTCGTCGCCTCGAGCGCGACGCCGACGACAAGTAATCCCCGTTCCGCCGCACCACATCGACAGCCCGGCATCCTCGACCGGCATCCAAGAAAGCTGATCACACGTGGCCACTTCTTCCCCGGTCCGTCACGCCTGGCGGGTCCTTCTGGGCCTGCTCCTGGTGACGGGAGTCCTGTTCGGCGTCAACGCGCTGGGCGTCTATGTCATGAAGGACGCCAACGGCGATCCGGCGAGTTCGTGGGCACCTGAGCTCGCTCTCGACCTGCAGGGCGGCACCCAGATCGTCCTGAGCGCCGAGACCGAAGACGGCGCCGCGCCGTCGGGCGAGCAGCTCGACCAGGCCGCGGCGATCATCCGCCAGCGCGTCGACGCGTCGGGAGTCGCGGAAGCCGACATCACGACCGAGGGCGGTCGCAACATCGTGGTGCAGATCCCCGGTGTCGCCGACCAGCAGACACGCGACCGGATCCAGTCCAGCGCGCAGCTGGAGTTCCGCGCGGTGCTCTACACGGGCGCAGCCGCCACGTCGTTCGTGGGCGAGGACGGCACGGAGACGCCGTACCCGACGCCCGACCCGAACCTCGCGGCCACGCCCACACCGGCGCCGACCGACGGCAGCGACGTGTCATGGGTCACCCCGAAGCTCCAGGCGGAGTTCCTGGCGTACGACTGCGCCGCACCGGGGAACGACGCCTCGAAGGGCCCGCAGGATCAGCCGCTCATCGCCTGCGACCCCACGGGTGCGGAGAAGTACATCCTCGGTCCGACCGAACTCACCGGCACCGCGATCGACAACGCGGTCGCCGGCCGCGATCCGCAGTCCGGCGCCTGGACCGTGCAGCTGACGATGAACGCCGACGGCGCCGATGCATTCGGCAAGGTCAGCACGCGCCTGAACCAGAACCGCATCGACGGCCAGACGCCGCGTGACCGGTTCGCGTTCGTGCTCGACGGGTCGGTCATCTCGGCCCCGACGATGAACGGACAGATCCTCGACGGTCGTCCGAGCATCTCGGGCAGCTTCACGCAGGAGACGGCCACCACGCTCGCCGACCAGCTCAAGTTCGGTGCGCTGCCGTTGAGCTTCGCCGTGCAGAGCGATGACACGGTGTCTGCGACGCTCGGCACGCAGCAGCTGCAGGTCGGTCTCATCGCGGGTCTGATCGGACTCGCACTCGTGGCGATCTACTCGCTCATCGTCTATCGCGCCCTCGGCTCCGTGATCATCGCCTCGATCGCCGTGATGGCGGTACTGACCTACATCGTGATCAGCATCCTGGCGTGGCGACTCGGCTTCCGGCTCTCGCTGGCCGGTGTCGCGGGTCTGATCGTGTCGATCGGATTCACCGCCGACTCGTTCATCGTCTACTTCGAACGCATCCGCGACGAGCTGCGCGACGGCAAGTCGATCACCTCGGCGGTGGAGGACGGCTGGGGACGCGCCAAGCGCACGATCTACATCTCCAAGTCGATCAACGTCCTCGCCGCCGTGGTGCTGTACATCCTCGCCGACTCCACGGTGAAGGGCTTCGCGTTCACGCTGGGGCTCACGACCGTGATCGACGTCCTGATCTTCGTCATCTTCACGCACCCGGTGATGCAGCTGCTCGCGCGCACCCGGTTCTTCGGCGGCGGGCACAAGCTGTCCGGACTCGACCCCGAGGCGCTGGGCGCCGTGTATCGCGGACGAGCCCAGTTCCGCTCGGTCGACACGTCCGCGGGACGTGGCGCCAAGAACTCTCGGGCCCGAGGCGAGGCAGAGCGCCGACAGACCATCGCCGAGCGCAAGCGCGCGCAGGCCCTCGCGGGCGACAGACCCACGAACAGTGGAAGTGAGGGGGACGCGTGATGGCTTCCATGAACGAGTTCGGCAACAACCTGTACACCGGGAAGACCTCCTTCCCGTTCGTCGCGAAGCGCCGTCTGTGGTTCATCATCGCGATCGCGCTCGTGGTCGGGTCGGCTCTTGTGCCGCTGATCCGCCCGATCCAGTTCTCGATCGAGTTCACCGGCGGATCACAGTTCACGGTGCAGGCTCCGGACAGCACCGATCAGGACACCGCGGCGGAGGCGGTCCGCTCGGTGGTCCCCGGCGCCGCTGCCAAGGTCGCCATCGTCAGCAGCACCGACGTGCGTGTGCAGACCGACCAGATGAGCTCCGCAGAGACCCAGCAGGTCGCCAACGCCCTCGCCGAGGCGTACAAGGTCGACCCGGCCGAGGTCACGTCGTCGTTCATCGGCCCGGCCTGGGGTGAGAACGTCACCAAGCAGTCGTTGTGGGGTCTGGCGATCTTCCTCGCGCTCACCTTCCTGATCCTCGCGATCTACTTCCGCACCTGGAAGATGTCGGCCGCGGCCATCCTCGGCCTGCTCGACGTGCTCGTCATCACGGTGGGCGTCTACGCCCTCGCAGGATTCGAGATCTCCCCGGCCGCGGTGATCGGATTCCTGACGATCCTCGCCTACTCGCTGTACGACACGACGGTGGTGTTCGACAAGATCCGCGAGAACACGACGGAAGACGGCGAGAACTCCTCGCGGCTGTTCGGGGAGTCCGTCAACCTGGCGGTCAACCAGACGCTGGTGCGCTCCATCAACACCTCCGTGGTCGCGGCGCTGCCGGTCGGAGCGGTGCTCTTCATCGGCGCCTTCTGGCTCGGGGCCGAGTCGCTCACCGACATCTCGCTGTCGATCTTCGTCGGCATCCTGGTGGCGACGTACTCGACCCTGTTCGTCGCGGCGCCGCTGTACTCGCTCTTCCGTGAGAACGAGCCGCAGATCACGGCGCGCGACTCGCGCGTCCGCGAATCCCGCGAGAAGGCCGCCGTAGAGGTCTGACCGTTCCCGCCCGGCGGGGCCGCACCCCGCAGGGCACGCGTAAGCTGTTGTGATTCGGAGGTGAGCGGATGGCGGAACCGCAGACGTCGTCGCAGGGATCGAGCCTGAGACGACTGGTTCCCCGCATCTTCTCGCGCGCCCCACGGGTCAACGATCTCGACAACCTGACCCGCACCGTCCGGGCGAACCACCCCAAGGGCGACCTCGCCGTCATCGAACGCGCGTACGCCGTCGCCAAGGAGAAGCACACCGGGCAGCAGCGTCAGAGCGGCGAACCGTACATCACGCACCCTCTCGCGGTCGCGCAGATCCTCGCCGAGATGGGCCTCGGACCTCGGGCGATCGCGGCCGCGCTGCTGCACGACACGGTGGAGGACACGGGCTACGCCCTCACCGACCTCACCGCCGAGTTCGGCGACGAGGTCGCCATGCTCGTCGACGGCGTCACCAAGCTCGACAAGGTCAAGTACGGCGAGAGCGCGCAGGCAGAGACCGTCCGCAAGATGATCGTGGCGATGTCCAAGGATATCCGCGTCCTCCTCATCAAGCTCGCCGACCGCCTGCACAACGCCCGCACCTGGGGCTTCGTGCCGCCTGAGAAGGCGGCGAAGAAGGCCAAGGAGACGCTCGAGATCTACGCGCCCCTCGCCAACCGACTCGGCATCCAGGCGATCAAGTCGGAACTCGAGGACCTCTCGTTCGCAGTCCTGCACCCGAAGATCTACAACGAGATCCACAACCTGATCGCGCAGCGCACCCCGCAGCGCGAGAAGTATCTCGCCCAGGTGGTCGAGGAGATCGATGTGGACCTGCGGGATCTCCGTATCCGCGGCAAGGTCGTGGGGCGCCCGAAGCAGCTCTATTCGGTGTACCAGAAGATGGTGGTGCGCGGGCGCGAGTTCGACGACATCTACGATCTCATCGGCATCCGCGTGCTGGTCGCATCGGTGCGGGACTGCTACGCCGTGCTCGGCGCGATCCACGCCCGATGGACCCCGCTGCCCGGCCGGTTCAAGGACTACATCGCGACGCCGAAGTTCAACCTGTACCAGTCGCTGCACACGACCGTGATCGGCCCGTCGGGGCGGACCGTCGAGATCCAGATCCGCACGCACGAGATGCACCAGCAGGCGGAGTACGGTGTCGCCGCGCACTGGATGTACAAGGAGCGGATGAACGGCGGCAAGACCGAGGTCCGGGCCGCCGACAACGACATGGCCTGGCTCGCGCACATCTCGGACTGGCAGGCCGAGACCGCCGACCCCGGCGAGTTCCTCGACTCGCTGCGGTTCGAGATCGGCGCGAAGGAGGTCTACGTCTTCACGCCCAAGGGGCGCGTGATCGGGCTCCCGGCCGGCGCGACACCGGTGGACTTCGCCTACGCCGTGCACACCGAGATCGGTCACCGCACGATGGGCTCGAAGGTCAACGGGCGTCTGGTCCCGCTGGAGTCGGAGCTCAAGAGCGGCGATGTGGTCGAGGTGTTCACCTCGAAGAACCCCGACGCGGGCCCGAGTCAGGACTGGCTCGGCTTCGTCAAGAGCACCCGGGCGCGCAACAAGATCCGCGGATGGTTCACCAAGGAGCGTCGCGAAGAGGCCATCGAGCAGGGCAAGGAGGCGATCGCGCGGGCGATGCGCCGCCAGAACATGCCTCTGCAGCGACTGATGAGTCAGGACTCGTTCGCCGAGGTCGCCCATCAGCTGCGGTACGAAGACGTCTCCGCGCTGTACGCGGCCGTCGGCGAAGGGCACGTCTCGACGCAGTCCGTGCTCGAGAAGGTCACGGCGCTGGTCGCCGCGACCGATCCGGCCACCGGGCCCATCGACCTGCCGGGCAGCATGCCGTCACGGGAGCCGCGCGCCGGCGACTCGGGCGTTCTCGTGCGCGGAGCCTCCGACATCCTCGTGAAGGTCGCCAAGTGCTGCACTCCGGTGCCGGGCGATGAGATCGTCGGCTTCGTCACGCGGGGCAGCGGAGTGTCGGTCCACCGCACCGACTGCCCGAACGTCAAGGCGCTCTCGGGCGAAGAGGACCGCTTCGTCGAGGTGTCGTGGGCGCCCACCACCAAGAGCGTCTTCCGCGTGCAGATCCAGGTCGAGGCCCTCGATCGTTCCGGTCTGCTGTCGGACGTGACACGCGTGCTCAGCGAGCATCACGTCAACATCCTCTCGGCGACCGTCAGCACCACGGACGAGCGCCTCGCGATCAGTCGCTTCGTGTTCGAGATGGGCGATGCCGTGCACCTGGATCGGATCCTGAACGCCGTGCGCCGCATCGATGCCGTGTACGACGTCTACCGCGTCACATCGTCGTGAGGGGGAGCCGGTCGAGGGTCCCCCGACCGGCTCTCTTGCCCGGCACGCGCCCCATGGTGTCGAGGGCGGAGATCGCCTCGGCCACGAGGCGCGGATCGGTCTGAGCGAGCAGCAGCACCCATCGACGCAGCGATTCGTCGCGGTGCACGCTCAGCGCGAGGTCGACCATCGTACGCACGGGGGTCATCACCGTCACCCCGCCGATCACGAGCACATCCGTGGGCCGGAGCGACGTGTCGTGCAGGGCGACCCGCGCGGTCGACATGGCCCTGATGCGCCGCAGAACCGCCCGCCGCACATGATGACGCGCGGGCGGCGCGTCGCCGGCGCCGTGGATCCATGCGGCCGTCGGGCCCGAGGCCGCGGTGTCGGCCGGCACGAGATCCGCGATCGATGCCGCCCGCGTGCTGGCGTCCTCGACCAGGTCTGCCGGGATGTAGCCCTCGCCGAGCTCGACCACATGGCCGTCGAGCCGCGCTGCGCTGAGCTCGGGGATCGTGAGACGGTCGCCTGGCAGATACAGGAACGCGGGATGCATCACGCCAGTCTGGCGTGGTGCATCCCGCGTATCCGCTCGCGCGGATGATCTGTGGAGAGGTCAGCCGCCGAGGGCGTTGAGCCAGGCGCGACGAGCCTCGAGAGCATCCGCTGCGGCCTTCGCGGCCTTCTTGTCTCCGGACTTCTCGGCGTCGGCGAGCTCTGTCTCGAGCTTCTCGATCGCCTCGAGCAGCTGCGAGCTCATGTCGTTCGCGCGTGCCTTCGTCTCGGGGTTGTTCTTCTTCCAGTCGACCTCTTCGCGGGCCTTGAGCGCCTGCTCGATGACACGAAGGCGGTCGTCGAGCGCACGCTCCTTCTCGCGGGGGAAGATGCGTCCGATCTCATCCCACTGGCGCTGGATGCGAGTGAGCATCGCACGGGCGCTCTTGATGTTGGACTCGTCGGCGACGGCCTTGGCCTCTTCGAGGAGAGCCTGACGCGCCTCGATCTTCGGGCCGGACTCGGCCTCCTCGGCGGCGCTCTGCTCGGCGCGGGCCGAGTACAGCGCGTCGCCGGCAGCCTTGAACCGTGCCCAGAGCGCATCGTCGGCCTTGCGTCCGGCGCGGCCGGCAGCCTTCCATTCGTCGAGGAGGTTGCGGTATGACGTGATGCCGTCGACGCCGCGCGGCGCCAGCGCCTCGGCGCGCTCGACCAGGCGGGTCTTGGCGTCGCGAGCGGTCTTGTGGGTGTCGTCGAGCTCGGAGTAGAACGCGCGGCGTGCCTTGTCGACCGTGCTGCGAGCGTCGCGGAACCGCTTCCAGAGCTGCTGCGAGACGCCCTTCGACAGACGAGGGCCGTTCTGCTGCTGCGCCTGCCAGGCGTCGAAGAGCTCGCCGAGCTCGGCGGTGACCTGCTTCCACTGCACCTTCGAGAGATCGCGGGCGGCGATCGCCTCGGCGCGTTCGACCAGAGCGGTGCGTTCGGCGATCGCCTGGTCGACGAGCGCCTTGGCCTGCGCCGCCTCCTCGGCGGTGGCCTCGGAGAGCGATGCGGTGAGGGCGTTCAGGCGCTCACGCAGGCCGGCGAGGTCGCCGACGGCTGCGGCATCCGTCGCTTCGGCGAGCACGTGACCGGCCTGCTTGACCAGGTCTCCGGCCGATGCGCCGCCCGCCTGATGGCGCTGCTCGAGCGTGCGCACCTTGAAGGCGATGTCGTCATACTTGCGCACGAAGTAGGCGAGGGCCTCGTCGGGGGTGCCGTCGGGGTACTGGCCGACGACGCGCCATTCGCCGTCTTCACGCACCTCGACGGTGCCGTCTTCACTGACGCGGCCCCATTCGGTGCCGTCGCTCGAGGGAGCTGCGGCGGGTGCTGCGGGAGCGGCGGCCGGCGTGGCAGCCCGTGGCGGTGCCGGAAGACGCGGCGGACCGGGTACGGGCGGGCCCGGTACTGGCGGAGTCGGCTTCGTTGGTTCGGTGGCAGACAAGAGTGCTCTCCTTGCGCGGTCATCCCGCGGGAGGGGGGAAGGGACGGGGTTCAGCCTAGTACGCGCACGGCTGCGCTGCCGGGATGCACGGAGCGGCTCACTTCGGCGTTATCCAGATGTGAGCAGAACGTTCGCTCGGCGTAACGGCGCCCGGACGTTCCGCGAAACACCGGATGCCTAACGTCGGCTTCACGGACAGAGGAGGGCTCGTGATCGTTCGAGACAGCACATCGGCGGATGTCGTGGTGGTCGGTGCGGGGATGGTGGCGCACCGGTTCGTCGAGAGTCTGCTTCGCTCGGACGACGACGTCCGCACCGTGACTCTCATCGGCGAGGAGGCTCGCGCCCCCTACGACCGCGTCGGGCTGACCTCGTACTTCTCGGGCGCGCACGCCACGGACCTGGAGCTGGATACCGGGGTTCTCGCCGATCCACGCGTCCGGTTCATCCGCGACGACCGGGTCACGGGGATCGATCGGGCGTCGCGATGCGTGCGCACGCGGTCGGGCGCGCAGCATTCCTACGGCACACTCGTCCTGGCGACGGGCTCGTACGCGCTGCGGCCGGCGGTCGACGGCGCCGAGCTCCCCGGTTGCTTCGTGTATCGGACGCTCGACGATGTCGAAGCCATTCGCCGGTTCGTCGAGCGTCGGCAGGCGCAGCTAGGCCGTCAGCTCCGTGGCTCCGTGATCGGCGGCGGTCTGCTCGGGCTGGAAGCCGCCGGGGCCCTGCAGGGTCTGCAGGTCGGATGCACGGTGGTGCAGTCATCCGATCGGCTCATGTCGGCGCAGCTCGACCTGGCGGGCGGGACGATCCTTCGCCGCCTCATCGAGGCGAAGGGCATCGAGGTGCGGACCGGCACGCGCACCACGCGTCTCGACCCCGACGCATCAGGCGCAGTGGCCGCACTGCAGTTCCAGGACGGCAGCATGCACGAGGCGGACATCGTGATCTTCACGGTCGGCGTGCGCCCGCAGGACTCGCTCGCTCGTCTCGCGCAGCTCGACGTACATCCCACCGGCGGTGTGCTGATCGACTCGCGCTGTCGAACCGTCGACGAGCACATCCTCGCGATCGGCGAGGTCGCCAACTTCGACGGCCGCTCCGTCGGTCTCGTCGCCCCCGGCTATGCGATGGCGGAGGTCGCGGCGACTCGCCTGCTCGGCGGCGACGCGACCTTCCCCGGCTACGACGACTCGGCCAAGCTCAAGCTCTCCGGCGTCGACGTCGCGAGTTTCGGCGACGCGATGGCCGTCACCCCGAACGCCCTCGACGTGGTCTACACCGACCCCGTGAACGGGGTGTACAAGAAGCTCGTGCTCTCCGACGACGCGAAGACGCTGCTCGGCGGCATCCTCGTCGGCGACGCCTCCGCCTACGGCTCGCTCCGTCCGCTGGTGGGTGCACCCCTCGGCGCCGATCCGGCCGCGTATCTGCTCCCCGAGGGTGGTGCGGACCTCCCCGACAACGAGCTGCCGGAATCGGCCGTCGTCTGCTCGTGCTCGAATGTGACGGCCGGACGCATCCGCGAGGCCGTCCACGCTGAGGGCTGCACGGACGCCGCTGCCGTCAAGGCGTGCACGAAGGCCGGAGCCACCTGCGGTTCGTGTCTCTTCGCGGTGAAGAAGATCGTCGGACAGGAGTTGACCAAGCTCGGACGGGCGACGTCCGATGCGCTGTGCGAGCACTTCGCGATGTCGCGCAGACAGCTCTTCGACGCCGTGCGGGTATCGGAGATGTCGACATTCAGCGCCATCATCGGGCGCTTCGGCACCGGCCGAGGGTGCGACATCTGCAAGCCGGCTCTCGCCAGCATCCTCGCCGTGCTGGTGGGCGCGCACGTGCTCGACGGCGAGAACGCCTCGCTCCAGGACACCAACGACCACGTGATGGCCAACATGCAGAAGGACGGCACGTACTCGGTGGTGCCGCGTATGCCCGGTGGCGAGGTCACGCCGGCAGGACTCATCGCGATCGGCAGCATCGCGGAGTCGTACGGCCTCTATACCAAGATCACGGGCGGCCAGCGGATCGACATGTTCGGTGCCCGACTCGAGCAGCTGCCGCAGATCTGGCAGCGCCTGGTCGACGCCGGCTTCGAATCCGGCCAGGCCTACGGCAAGGCACTCCGCACCGTGAAGTCCTGCGTCGGGTCGACCTGGTGCCGGTACGGCGTGCTCGACGCGGTCGGAATGGCGGTGAGACTGGAGCTCCGCTACCGCGGGCTGCGTGCACCGCACAAGCTCAAGGTCGGGGTCTCGGGGTGTGCGCGTGAGTGCGCCGAGGCTCGGTCGAAGGACGTCGGCGTGATCGCGACCGAGACCGGTTGGAACATGTACGTCGGCGGCAACGGCGGATTCTCTCCCCGGCACGCCGAGCTGCTGGCATCGGATCTCGACGATGAGGGGCTCATCCGCGCGATCGACCGCTTCTTCATGTACTACATCCGCACGGCGGACCGACTGCAGCGGACGGCCGGATGGTGCGTGGAGCTCGACGGTGGACTCGAGGGGCTGCGCGCCGTGATCTTCGACGACAGTCTCGGCATCTGCGACGACCTCGACGCCGCCATGGCCGTTCATGTGGACCGCTACGAGGACGAGTGGGCGGCGACCCTCCGCGACCCCGCGAAACTGCGGCGGTTCGAGTCCTTCGTGAACGCGACCGATACCCCGGACCCGTCGCTCGCGTATGTGCCGGAGCGGGGTCAGGTGCGTCCGGCGACCGTGGAAGAGCGCAGCGACCCTGCGGTGCTCATCGCAGGCACGACTCTGGAGGTGCGGCGATGACACTCACGAGTCCGCCCACCGGCCGCCGGGTACGGGTGTGCGCCCTGGATGACCTCGAGGTCGAGCGTGGTCGTGCCGCGCTCTTCGGAACGCGCCAGATCGCACTGTTCCTGCTGGCAGACGGATCGGTGCATGCCGTGTCGAACCTCGACCCGTACAGCGGTGCGAACGTGATGTCGCGCGGCATCGTCGGGAGCAGGGGCGAGGCGCCGACCCTGGCCTCGCCCCTGCACAAGCAGGTCTTCGACCTGCGCACCGGTGCCTGCCTCGACACGCAGGGCAGGGAGCCCGCTTCTCTGCAGGTGTGGCAGGTGACCGTCGTCGACGGCCACGTGGAGTTCGACATCGAGGAGATCCGATGACCGTGATGCTGGGTGTCAACCTCGCCGGACGCGATGTGCTGCTGGTCGGCGGAGGCCCGGTGGCTGCGAAGCGGCTGCGTCGCTTTCTCGCCGAGGGCGCGAGTGCGCGGATGGTCGCGCCTCTGCTGCACGACGACACCGCGCGGCTCGTCGAGCGTCACGAGGTCGCCTGGGAGCCACGGGAGTTCCGTACGGCGGACCTGGACGGCGCCTGGCTCGTGCACACGGCGACGGGGGATCCGCGCGTCGATCGCCTGGTCGCCGAGCAGTGCGAATCGCAGCGAGTGCTCTGCATCAACGCCTCGGATGGCGAGCACGGCTCGGCCAGGCTCACGGCACAGGCGGAGATCGGGGATGTCACGGTCGGCGTCACCAGTACGATCGGCGCCGACCCCCGGCGTTCCGTCGCGGTGCGCGATGCCATAGTCGACCTGACCGGCGACGGCCGGCTGCCGCTGAGGCGCCGACGGACGGCCCGCAGCGGACGGGTCGACCTGGTCGGCGGCGGCCCGGGTCCCGCCGATCTGATGACGGTGCGCGCGCGGCGCCTGATCGCCGAGGCCGATGTGCTCGTCATCGACCGTCTCGGACCGGCGGCCGAGATCACACAGGGGCTCGACCCGGATGTCGAGGTGATCGACGTCGGCAAGCAGCCCGGTCGACACCCCGTCCCGCAGGACGAGATCAACCGCATCATCGTCGCGCGCGCCGCAGCCGGGCGCAGGGTCGTCCGGTTGAAGGGCGGCGACCCCTTCGTCTTCGGCCGCGGCGGCGAGGAGATGCTCTCGTGCCTCGCCGCCGGGATCCCGGTGGATGTGACTCCGGGGATCTCGAGCGCCATCGCCGTGCCGCAGGCGGCCGGCATCCCGGTCACGCACCGAGGCACGGCAGCCGCCTTCCACGTGGTGAACGGACAGGGCGGCTTCGGGCCGGGTACCTTGGAAGCCATGGCTGACACGATGGTGACGACGGTCGTCCTGATGGGTGTCGCCGCTCTCGGACGACTGGTCGAATCCGCACTCGCGCATGGGGTGCCGAAGGATCGTCCCGTCGCGTTCGTCGAGAGCGGTCACACGCCGCAACAGCGCACGACGCGCACGACCCTCGAGCACGCGGTCGAGGATGCGCGCACCGTCGGACTCCGCAACCCGGCCGTCATCGTGATCGGCGACGTCGCGAGCGAACACCTGTTGCTCCCGGCTCCGGCCGTGATCGGAGCTGCTCCGGCGTGACGACCCGTGCCCCGCTTCCACCGGCCCTCGCCGGATGCACCATCGTCGTCGCCGCGGACAGACGCGCGGGTGATCTGGTCTCCGCGCTCGAACGCCGAGGCGGGCAGGTCTACCGCGCTCCTGCGCTGAGCATCATCCCGAACGAGGACGACGATGACCTCCTCGCGCGCACCCGCGACCTCATCGCGGACCCACCGGACATCGTGATCGTGACGACGGGCGTCGGCTTCCGAGGCTGGATCGACGCCGCGCACGAGAACGGTCTGGCCGAGGATCTGGCGGCCGCGCTGGTCGACGCTCAGTTCGTCGCACGCGGGCCCAAGGCGCACGGCGCGATTCAGCAGGCCGGGTTCACGGCGGACTGGGTGGCCGAGTCCGAGACCTCTGCGGAAGTGGGGGAGTACCTCACGGCCGAAGGAGTGGTCGGCCGACGCATCGCGATACAGCACCATGGTGCGGGCGCCGACGGCCTCGATGCACTGCTGGCGGAGCTCGGGGCCGATGTCGTCAGCATCACGGTCTACCGGTGGGGTCCGCCGCCCGACCCGAAGATCGTGCACCGCTCCGTCGTGCAGGCGGGCGCGGGCGAGGTGGATGCGGTGCTCTTCACCTCGGCGCCCGGCGCCGCGGAGTGGGTCAGAGCAGCGCGTCGCGCGGGCACTCTGGATGCGATCCGTCGGCGGGCGGCGGGCGGGCGGCTGCTGCTCGCCGCCGTCGGCCCGATCACCGCGTCGCCGCTCCACGACGCCGATCTGCACACCACCATCGCGGCTCGCGGCAGGCTCGGTTCGCTGGTCCGCTGCGTCGTCGATCACTTCGCATCGGGAGCCGCGCGCCAGGTACGCACGACGGCCGGCGTCATGGAGGTGCGCAGCGGCGGTGTGCTGCTCGACGGTCGCTTCGTGCCGCTGTCCCGCGCGGGCGCCAGTGTCCTGAGCGAATTGTTCGACGCCGCTGGCCGGGTGCTCTCGAGGGAGCAGCTCGGACTCGCGTTGCCGCGCGGTGGCGAGAGCGCTCACGCCGTCGAGATGGCAGTCGCACGGCTCCGCGAGGCGCTCGGGGGAGCGAGCGTGATCCAGACGATCGTGAAGCGCGGCTATCGACTCACGGTGGAGGATCCCGAATGAGCACCCTCATCGCCTGCTCGCACGGCACCGACTCTCCAGAAGGCCGACGTACGGTCGAGGATCTCGTCGATCTCGTACGGCAGCGGATGCCGGGCACACGAGTCGTGCAGGCATTCGTCGACGTGCAGGAGCCGACGGTGGTCGACGTGATCGAGCACGAGCGGGGCCTCGACGACGTCGTCGTGGTGCCTCTGCTGCTCTCCGTCGGCTTCCATACCGCCGTCGACATCGCAGATGCGGTGCGCCCGCACGAGAATGTGCGGCAGGGTGAGCCCCTGGGCACGCATCCGCTGATCGCCGAGGTGCTGGCAGCCCGACTGCGCACGGCGATCGCGGGCGCCTGGCTCCCGGGCGACCATGTCGTACTCGCCGCAGCGGGGTCGAGCAATCCCGCCGCGGTCGCCGATGTCGCCGCGGCGGCCGAGCACCTGGCCCGCCTCATTCCGGCTCCGATCACCATCGGGTACGCCTCGGCCATCGAACCCCGGATCGGGGAGGCAGTGGCATCCGCTCGTCGCGACGGCGCCGCTCGAGTGATCGCCGCAAGCCACGTGCTCGCTCCCGGGTACTTCGCCGGGCTGGTCCGGAAGTCCGGAGCCGACCTGGTGTCTGCGCCACTCGGCGTCGACGTGCGGATCGCCGACGTGGTCGTCGACCGATTCCACACCGCCTGACCATGCCTCCCGGGGCGGCTCTCGCCCACGCACGGAACGGGGGCGGATGCCGACGCATCCGCCCCCGTGCTGCGACTCAGACCCGTGTCGGCTCGAGCTCGGCAGCGGTCGTCTCCCGATCGGCCACCGAGGCGCCGGATGTCGACGCAGCGGTGGTGACGAGACGCGCTCGTCGTCGCATCGCACGCGCGTCGCGGGCGACGCGAGCCTTCGGGCGCCCGTGGGTGAAGTAGATGGGCAGCCCGACGAAGAGGAGACCGCCGACGAGGTTTCCGACGACCGTCGGCAGCTCGTTCCAGACCAGGTAGTCCCAGACGGTGAAGTCGGCGCCCATCAGAAGTCCGGACGGGAACAGGAACATGTTCACGATCGAATGCTCGAACCCCATGTAGAAGAACAGCATGATCGGGAGCCACATCGCGACGATCTTCCCGATCGTGCTGTCCGACACCATCGCCAACACGACGCCCGTCGACACCATCCAGTTGCACAGGACACCACGGATGAACAACGTCAGCATGCCGGCCGCACCGTGATCGGCATAGCCGACCGTCCGACCGTGTCCGATCTCACTGATCGCCTCGCCGACTGCGCTGGGCGCGGTCGAGAAGCCGTATGTGAAGTAGACGGCCATGAGGATCGCCACCAGGAAGGCACCGCCGAAGTTGCCGAGGAAGACGAGTCCCCAGTTGCGCATCAACGATCCGAACGTCGCGCCGGGACGGCGGTCGAGTACCGCGAGCGGACCGAGGGTGAACACCCCGGTCAGCAGGTCGTACCCGAGCAGGTAGAGCATCACGAAGCCCACCGGGAACAGGACGGCGCCGAGAAGCGGCTGACCGGTCTGCGTCGACACCGTCACCGCGAACGCGGCGGCGATCGTGAGCAGAGCCGCGCCCATGAACGCGCGGATGAGCGTATCGCGGGTGGACAGCTGCAGTTTGTATGCGCCGGCGTCGACCATTCGGGTGGCGAGCTCGGCGGGCTTGATGTACGACACATGACCTCCACGGGACGAGAGCGGGATGCTCAGCTGGAACGAGCATGGACGAGCGGCGTTTCGAGCGACGACGTGCGACGTTACGTCTATGGAGCGAACAGCTCACTTCGCGGCGTCAGCGGTGTGAGAACCGCGCGCGGTGAGATCGTTACCGATCTGTGAGGAGAACGTTCGACGCAGGAAACATCGCCCGTCACATTCGAGAAACACCGGCCTCCTATCGTCGCCAGCAGGGATCCATCGAACGGAGCAGTATGTACGACACCATCGTCACTCCTGCCGAGGTCGTGGTGGTCGGCGCGGGCATGGTGGCGCACCGCTTCGTCGAGAGTCTGCTCAGCCGTGCGCAGACGCCGCTGCACGTGACGGTCATCGGCGACGAGGGGCGTCGGCCGTACGACCGCATCGCCCTCGCGGGGATCGCGGCCGGAGGCGCCGCGGGCGATCTCGAGCTGGATCGCTCGGTGTTCGACGACTTCCGTGTGCGGTTCCTGGCCGACGACCGCGCTCTGCGGATCGATCGGGCCGCGCGCACCGTGATGACCCGGTCTCGCGTCGTCGTGCCCTACGACACCCTGGTGCTCGCCACCGGGTCGTACGCGCCGAGGCTCGCGATCGAGGGCGCGGATCTGCCGGGATGCTTCTCCGACCGGACCCTGGACGACGTCGAGGCTCTCGCGCGGTTCGCCGCACACCGACGGCGGTCGCTGGGGCGCCGCCTGCGTGCGGCGGTGATCGGGTCGGGGTCGCAGGGCGCGGAGATCGCCGCGGCGCTGCAGGGCGTCGCCTCGACGCGGGTGGAGCACTCGGAGACGCGCGTCTCACGTCTCGTCCCCGAGGAGTCCGGTGCGGTCGCCGCTCTGCGATTCGACGACGGGGAGACCGAGGCCGTCGATCTCGTCGTGCTCTCCGCGCACCCGCGACCACGCGACGAGCTGGCCCGCAATGCGAACCTGCAGGTCGCCGAGCGCGGAGGCGTGGTGATCGACGACCGCTGCACCACCTCCGATCCGCACATCCTCGCGATCGGCGAGGTCGCCCACTTCGAGGGCCGCTGCGTCGCGAGGGTCGCGCCAGGGTACGCGATGGCCGAGGTCGCGGCGACGCGCATCCTGGGGGGCCACGCCGTCTTCTCCGGTTTCGACCGTCCGTTCGACGTGTCGTTCCCGAGTACCCGGACGACCGGTCACGGCGGCCCCGCGGCAGGGGAGGAGAACACCGCGGTGATCGTGATCGGAGAACTCGCCGAGTCCGGCATGCTGCGGCCCGCATGGACCCGCATCGCGGAGGGGGTCGGATGAGCGCGGCGCGGCCGCTGGAGTCCGCGCTGGCCGGCTGCACCATCATCGTCGTCGCGGACCGGCGCTCCGTCGAGGTCGCGGATGCTCTGGAGCGCCGGGGTGCCGTGGTCCACCGGACTCCCGTTCCGCGGCTCGATGACCGGCAAGACCGCGCCGAGCTCCGCAGCGTGATCGAGCAGGTGATCGCCGAGCCTCCCGATGCCGTGGTGGTGACGACGGGCTCGGGATTCCGCGACTGGGTCGACGTCGCTCGAGAACAGGGACGCTCGGCTCCGCTCCAGGACGCGCTGCGCCGGGCGCGGCTCGTGGCGGCGGGGCCGAGAGCACAGGCGGCGATCCTCCGGACGGGACTCGTCGCGGACTGGGTCGCCGAGACGGGAACGACCGCCGAGGTCGGCGCGCATCTGCGGGTCGCAGGTGTGCGCGGCACTCGCATCGTCGTCCAGCATCACGGCGGCCGTGACGACGAACTCGAGTCGATGCTGCGCGAGGCCGGCGCCGAGGTGAGGGGCGTGGTCGCGCGTCGCTGGGAGGCATCGCCGCGATCGGAGGCGATGCGCAGAACGGTGCTGCAGGCGGCGAACGGCGACGCGGATGCCGTGGTGTTCACCTCCGCCTCCGCCGCCGCGGCCTGGCTCGCGATCGCGGAGGTGTCGGAGACCCTCGGCCGCGTGCGGCGACGGTCCGAGACGGGGCGGCTGCTGCTGGCCTCCGCGGGTCAGGCGACCACGGCACTGCTGAACGACGCCGACCTCGAGCCCTCGATCGATCTGGGCGGTCCGGACGGATCGCTCGCGAATGCCGTGCTCGCGCACTTCGACGACGGGCGGGCGCCGTCGCTGCTCACGGACGCCGGTCGGGTGCAGGTGCGCAGCGGAGGCGTGCTCGTCGACGGTCGGTTCATCCCGCTGTCACGCTCGTCCGCCGCGCTGCTCGACGCCCTGGCCGCCGCGGGAGGTCGGGTGCTGTCCCGCGCGCAGCTCAGCGCCGTGCTGGGCGCCGAGCGCAGCGCACACGCGGTCGAAGCCGCCGTCGCGAGACTCCGCGTGGCTCTGGGCGGCGGCGAACTCATCCACACCGTGGTCAAACGCGGATACCGGCTCGCGGTCATCGAGGACTGAGCCGTGGTGCGCGTCGCCACGCCGTGACGGCCGCGGCGCCCACGGTCAGCGGGCGCGCGTGGTCACTCGACGGGAGCGTCCGAGGGAACGTCCGACGGAGCGTCCTCGGGGGCGAGGGGATCGCCGGGCAGCGGCGTCTCGACAGGGGAGACCGTGGGGGAGGGCGAGGGGGCTGGCGGATTCACCTGCGCGTGGACGACCTGGCTGGCGATCGCTCCTGCGACGACCAGCACACCGACGACCACGGCGACCGCGTTGTCCCTGGTGCGACGACGGATGCGGCCGTCGTGCCAGGCCCTGCGGGCCGCGTGGAGGCGTGCGCGCTCCGATTCGGTCCGCGACTGCCGCGTGCTCTTGCCGCGTCCGGCCATTGCGTACTCCCTTGATGGACGTGCCGTGCACATGGACGTGATGTGCACCGTCGCCTGAGAGCCTACCGGCGCGGCATCGTCGCCCCGATCATGTCCGCGGTGTCCCCGCCCCGCGTTAGCCTGGGAAGATGACCTCCGCCGAACTGCTCTCCGGGCAGACGCCCCTCGCCGTGCGCATGCGTCCCGTCTCGCTCGACGAGGTCGCGGGGCAGAAGCACCTGCTGCGGGCGGGCTCACCCATCGTCGCTCTCGCCGATCCCGCGGCGACCTCTCCCGGTGCGGTCTCCATCATCCTGTGGGGTCCTCCCGGCACGGGCAAGACCACGCTGGCGCAGGCGATCGCCCGCTCCTCGGGGCGTCGCTTCGTCGAGCTGTCGGCGATCACCGCGGGGGTCAAGGACGTCCGCGAGGTGATGCAGGAGGCGATCACGCAGCGTGACCTGTACGGGCAGACCACCATCCTGTTCCTCGACGAGATCCACAGATTCACCAAGGCCCAGCAGGACGCGCTCCTGCCCGGCGTCGAGAACGGCTGGGTGCTGCTGATCGCGGCCACCACCGAGAACCCGTCGTTCTCGGTGATCTCGCCGCTGCTCTCGCGATCGCTGCTGCTGACGCTGCAGCCCCTCACCGACGACGACATCGGACTCCTCGTCGACCGCGCGGTGACCGACGCGCGCGGACTGAACGGTGCGGTGACCCTGGCCGACGACGCGCGTGCCGCGCTCATCCGCCTCGCATCCGGCGATGCACGCCGCGCACTCACCGGTCTCGAGGCCGCGGCCGCCGTCGCCCTCTCGAACGGTGAAGACGGCGTGGTCCCCGCAGCCACGGCCGATGACGTCGCCCAGGCCGTCGACAAGGCGCTGCTGCGATACGACCGCCAGGGCGACGAGCACTACGACGTCATCAGCGCCTTCATCAAGTCGATCCGCGGCTCCGACCCCGACGCGGCTCTGCACTACCTCGCGCGGATGATCGAGGCGGGGGAGGACCCGCGGTTCATCGCTCGGCGTCTGGTGATCTCGGCGTCGGAAGACGTGGGGCTGGCCGATCCGCAGGCGCTCACGATCGCGGTCGCGGCGGCGGATGCGGTCGCCTTCATCGGCATGCCGGAGGGGCGGATCCCGCTCGCCGAGGCGACGGTGTATCTGGCGACCACCGCGAAGTCGAACGCCGCCTACGTCGGCATCGACGCGGCGATCGCCGACATCCGCTCCGGCGGCTTCGGACGGGTGCCGCTGCATCTCCGCGACGCGCACTACCCGGGCGCGCGGCGCCTCGGTCACGGGCGCGGCTACGTGTATCCGCACGACAGCGAATTCGGCATCCTCCCGCAGCAGTACCTGCCGGACGAGCTGCAGGGCAAGAGGTATTACGAACCGAAGAACCTGGGGGCCGAGCGCGACATCTCGGCACGTCTCGAGCGCATCCGCCGCATCCTCGACGGACGATGACGACGATCTGTTAGACTGGATCGGCTCGAAACACAGTTTTCGGGCATCTCCTCGTTCACACCCCACCTCGATGGCGCCCCGGCGTGCGCTCCGAGGCAGAACGCGGGTGATACGTCCGCGAGTCGCGAAAGACGCGACCGCGTCATCGGAAGGATAGCTTCGTGACCACGAAGTCCCAGGACCGCCGCAAGGTGCGCCTCAGCCGCGCACTCGGCATCCCGCTCACCCCGAAGGCCGCCCGCTACCTCGAGAAGCGTCCCTACGCTCCCGGCGAGCACGGTCGCACCAAGCGCAAGGCCGACAGCGACTACGCCGTCCGTCTGCGTGAGAAGCAGCGTCTTCGCGAGCAGTACGGCATCCGCGAGAAGCAGATGCGCAACACGTTCAACGAGGCTCGTCGTCAGGACGGCCTGACCGGTGAGAACCTGGTCGAGCTGCTCGAGATGCGTCTCGACGCTCTCGTCGTGCGTTCGGGCTTCGCCCGCACCACCGCGCAGGCTCGTCAGCTCGTCGTGCACCGTCACATCCTGGTCGACGGCCAGCTCGTCGACCGCCCGTCGTTCCGCGTGAAGCCGGGTCAGCTCATCCACGTCAAGGCCAAGAGCGAGGGCACCGAGCCCTTCCAGGTCGCAGCCGCCGGCGGTCACGCCGAGGTCCTGCCTCCCGTTCCGGGCTACCTCGAGGTCGAGCTCGACAAGCTCCAGGCTCGCCTGGTCCGTCGTCCGAAGCGCGCCGAGGTCCCCGTGACCTGTGAAGTGCAGCTCGTCGTCGAGTACTACGCAGCTCGCTGAGTTCTCTCAGTTCCGCAGAAGGCGTCGGGTCTCACCCGACGCCTTCTGTCGTTTCCGCATACGATGGTTGCACCCGCCTCCGCGGGTCGAGGGCAAGGATGGCGACATGAAGAAAGTGCTGTGGTTCCTGATCGGTGTGATCGGCGGCTTCGTCGCGGCGCACTTCACGAACAAAGACCCGCGAGGTCGCGACATCCTCGCCGAGGTCGACGCTCGATTCAACGAGTTCACCGGGATCATCGGCGAGGCCTACCGCGAAGAGCGGGCGCGCCTCACGGATCCTGCGACGGACTGACCTCCGCAGCCCCTCGGACGCGGCTCCACCGGACCCGCTCCTCCACCCCCGCACGCAAGGACACCCGGCACAGCTATGAACACTGCGGAGATCGCGCAGCGCTATCTCGATTTCTTCGAGAAGAACGACCACCTCATCGTCCCTTCGGCCTCGCTGGTCAGTGACGACCCGTCTCTGCTCTTCACGGTTGCCGGCATGGTCCCGATGATCCCGTACCTCACCGGGGTGGTCCCCGCTCCGCACCCGCGCATCGCCGATCTGCAGAAGTGCATCCGCACGAACGACATCGAAGAGGTGGGACGGACGGCTCGGCACGGGACGTTCTTCCAGATGCTGGGCAACTGGTCGTTCGGCGACTACTTCAAAGAGGGTGCGATCCGCTACGCGTGGGAGCTGCTGACGAGCTCGGAGGCCGACGGGGGCTTCGCGTTCGATGAGAAGGACCTCTGGGTCACGGTCTACGAGACCGACGACGAGGCGGAGTCCATCTGGCGCGACGTCATCGGGCTGAAGCCCGAGCGCATCCAGCGCCTCGGACGCGCCGACAACTACTGGAACACCGGGCAGCCCGGCCCCGGTGGTCCCGACTCGGAGATCTTCTTCGACCGCGGTCCCGCATACGGCAAGGACGGCGGTCCGGCGGTCGACGACTCGAGGTTCCTGGAGATCTGGAACCTCGTGTTCATGCAGGACTTCATCGAGAACATCCGCGGCAAGACCGAGTTCGACATCGTCGGCGAACTGCCGATGAAGAACATCGACACCGGCATGGGGCTCGAGCGCGTCGCGTTCCTCAAGCAGGGCGTCGAGAACATGTACGAGACCGATCAGGTGCGTCCGGTCCTCGATCGCGCCGTGGAGCTCTCGGGGCGCCGCTATGGCGCCGTGCACGAGGACGACGTGCGTTTCCGCGTGGTCGCAGACCACGTGCGCTCGTCGCTCATGCTGCTGTCCGACGGCGTGCGCCCCTCGAACGAGGGACGCGGGTACATCCTGCGCCGTCTCATGCGCCGCACCGTGCGGTCGATGCGCCTGCTCGGCGTCGACGAGCCGGCCTTCCCCGAGCTCTTCGCCGCGTCCCGTGATGCGATGAAGGCCACCTACCCTGTGCTCGAGAAGGAGTGGGCGACCCTCTCCTCCTCCGCCTTCGCCGAGGAGGAGACGTTCCGTCGCACGCTCGCTGCCGGCTCGACCATCCTCGACCTGGCGCTCGACGACACGAAGAAGGGCGGTGGGGCGACCCTCAGCGGCCCCGAGGCGTTCCTCCTGCACGACACGTACGGCTTCCCGATCGATCTGACCCTCGAGGTGGCCGAGGAGGCCGGCCTCGACGTCGATCGAGCGGCATTCGACACCCTGATGCAGGAGCAGCGGTCACGCGCCAAGGCCGACGCCCGCAATCGCAAGCGTCAGCTCGCCGACGTCTCGGTCTACCGCGAGCTGCGCGCGCTGGGGGAGACCGGCTTCGACGGCTACTCCGAGCTCGAGGTCGATTCGCGGATCCTCGGGATCCTCATCGACGGCCAGACCACTCGCACCGCCTCGGAGGGTCAGATCGCCGAGGTCGTTCTCGCGGAGACCACTCTCTACGCCGAATCCGGTGGACAGGTCGCCGACAAGGGCGTCATCGTCGGTCCCGGGTACGAGCTCGAGGTGCTCGACGTGCAGCGACCGGTGCCGGGGCTGATCAGCCACACGGTCGAGGTGACCCGCGGCGTCGTCTCGATCGACGACGCCGCCACGACGATCGTCGACGCGGCGAACCGTCGCGCCGCGCGCCAGGCGCACTCCGCGACGCACCTGGTGCACGCGGCGCTGCGCGACACGCTCGGCCCGACCGCCACGCAGTCGGGTTCGCTCAACCGCGCCGGATACATGCGCTTCGACTTCTCGTGGTCGCAGGCGCTGTCGACCGCGACCCGCACCGAGATCGAGGAGATCACGAACAGGGCCGTCAACGACGCCCTCGAGGTCACGACCCGGATCCTCACGCTCGATGAGGCGAAGGAGGCCGGCGCCATGGCGCTGTTCGGCGAGAAGTACGGCGACGTCGTGCGCATGGTCGACATCGGCGGTCCGTGGTCGCGAGAGCTCTGCGCGGGCACCCACGTCGGCACCAGCGCCGAGATCGGTCTCGTCAGCGTCGTCGGTGAATCCTCGGTGGGCGCCTCCAACCGCCGTATCGAGGCACTGGTCGGTCAGGACGCGTTCCGCGAGCTCGCAGCCGAGCGCGCGCTCGTGTCGCAGCTCACCAGCTCGCTCAAGACCCCGCGCGACCAGCTCGCCGACCGCATCGCCGATCTCTCGGCGAGCCTGAAGGCCGCGGAGAAGCGCATCGCGCAGTTCGAGTCGAAGGAGCGTGCCGGTCGGGTTCCTGCCATCGCCGATGCCGCCTCCCGTGCGGGTTCGTTCCGTCTGGCCGCGCAGTCGCTCGGCGAGGTCGACTCGGCCGACGATGTGCGCGAACTAGTGCTCGGCGTGCGCGAGCGGCTCGGCTCCGAGCCGTCGGTCGTCGCCCTCGGTGCCGTGGTGAACGGCCGGCCTGTGGTGGTCGTCGCCACCAACGACGCCGCGCGCGCGGCCGGTGCGAAGGCCGGTGCGCTCGCGAAGCGTGCGGCCTCGGTGCTCGGTGGCGGAGGCGGCGGTCGTGACGACGTCGCCCAGGGCGGTGGAACGGATGCCGCAGCTCTGCCTGCGGCGCTGGACGCCATCGCACAGGAGCTGCAGACAGCGTGAGCGGCTTTCGCCGCGGCGCGCGGCTCGGAATCGATGTGGGACGCGCCCGTGTCGGGGTCGCACGGTGCGATCCGGACGGCATGCTCGCCGTCCCCGTCGAGACCGTGCGTCGCGACGACGCGGCCATCGAGCGGATCGCCGTCATCGCTCAGGAGTACGACCCGCTCGAGTTCGTGGTGGGTCTTCCGGTGAATCTCCGGGGCGACGACACGGCATCGACGACGGATTCGCGCGAATTCGCCGCCGCCCTGCAGGCGCGGACGGGAGTGCCGGCGCGGCTGGTCGATGAACGTCTGAGCACCGTCACCGCACACGCCGCGCTGAGATCTTCGGGCAGAACACAGAAGAACTCTCGTAGCATTGTGGATCAGGTCGCCGCTGTGGTCCTGCTGCAGCAGGCGATCGACACGGAGAAGAGCACCGGTAACCCGCCCGGAGTCACGATTCCGCTCGACGAGGAGTCCCCCTGAACATGCCCGAACGCGAGAGTGCTTCCCCCCAGCACGATCCGGACGCCCGGCTGGGCGACCTGTTCGAGAACCTTCCCGACCCGACACCGCAGATCCCGACGGTCGACAACACGCCGCCGCCCCCAGGCTCCCGCAGAGCAGCGCGCGAAGCGGCCACGAACGGCGCGGCCCTCCCGGCCGACGACTCGGCGCGTGAGTCGGAGAGCGTGCCCTCCGGCGAAGACACCGCCACGCGGGCGTTCCCGGTCGCGGGCGGTTCCGCGGGAACAGAAGACACATCGGCCGGTGCCCCGGCGGCGCGCGATTCCGTGCGCGACACGTCCGTCGGTGCTGCGCAGGCCCACGGCGAGGGCGCACCCTCGTCCGGTCCGTCTCGCAGTGAGGGCACGCCCGGTGCCACCGCGGCTGCCGTGCCAGGCGCGCGCCTCGAAGACCTGTTCCACGCGCCTCCGGAGGATGACGGCGGCAGCCGCCCACCGAAGAGGAAGCGTCGCAAGGGCTGTCTTGTCGCACTGATCATCGTTCTGGCAGTTCTCGGCGGCATCGTCGGCGGCGGTGTCTGGGCATGGAACACGTTCGGTGACAAGATCAGCGACGCCCTCGGGTGGGGCGAGCCCGCGGACTGGGAGGCCGGTCAGGCCACCGGCGAGGTGCTCGTCACCATCAAGGAGGGCGATACCGGGGCTCCCGTGTCCACCGCGCTCCACGAGGCCGGCGTCACGCGCACCGACGACGTCTTCTACGACTACCTCGTCAAGGAGAACGTCGCCGTCACCTTCTACCCGGGCATCTACCGGCTGCAGGAGAAGATGACGGCCGCGGCCGCGCTGGAGGCCATCCAGAATCCCGACAACAAGCTCGAGCATTCTGCGAGCATCGGCGAGGGGGCGACGATCGAGTCCTCGCTGCCCGCCATGGCCGAGTCGCTCGGCATGCCGATCGAGGAGCTGCAGGCCGCTGTCGATGCCGACCCGGCGACCTACGGCGTCAACGCGCCGAGCCTCGAGGGCTGGCTGTTCCCCGCCGTGTACACGTTCGACCCCGATGCCACGGCGACCCAGGTCATCCAGCGCATGGTCGATCGCACGAACGAATCGCTGAACGCGGCGGGCGTCCCCGCCGAGGATGCGGAGCGCATCCTGACCATCGCGTCGATCATCCAGCGCGAGGGCCGGACGGCGGACTTCGCGAAGGTGTCGAGGGTGATCCAGAACCGTCTCGACATCGACATGAAGCTCCAGATGGACTCCACGGCGCAGTACGGCTACGGCTCTCTGCACGAGGGAGTGGTCTCGAGTTCGGCGGAGGCCCTCGAGGACCCCAACGACTGGAACACCTACGTGCACACGGGGCTGCCGGTCACTCCGATCGCGAGTCCCAGCGACGCCGCGATCAAGGCGGCCATGAACCCGGAGGACGGCCCGTGGCTGTACTTCGTCACGATCAACCTCGCCACCGGTGAGACGCAGTTCTCAGAGACGTACGAGGAGCACCTGCAGGGCGTGGCGAAGTGGGAGCAGTGGTGCCAGGAGAACCCCGACGGCGGGTGCTCGGCCGGATGACCCGGCGGCACCTCGCGGTCTGGGGGGACCCGATCGCGCATTCGCGGTCGCCCCAGCTGCACGCGGCGGCCTATGCGGTGCTCGGTCTCGACTGGGAGTACACGAGGCGTCGCGTCGACGAGCACGGATTCCCGAGTGCCCTGGATTACCTCGACGGCTCCTGGCTCGGGCTCTCGCTGACGATGCCGCTCAAGGAGCAGGCCCATCGCGCGGCGCAGGTGCTGGATCGGGCAGCTCAGCTGACCGGTGCCGTCAACACCCTGCTGCTGGACGGATCTCGCCGCGGATTCAACACCGACGTCGGCGGGATCGTCGATGCGCTCGGAGAGCAGCGACTGCACGGCCTCGACCGCGTGCGCATCCTCGGGGCGGGCGCGACGGCCGCCTCGGCGCTGGTGGCGCTCGTCGAGGCCGGTGCGCGGACCATCGAGGTGCGGGCCCGTCGGCCCGCGCGTGCGGCCGACCTGGTCGCGCTCGGTGAGCGCCTGGAGGTCACGGTCACCGGGGCCGGCTTCGACGACGCCGCGCCTCCGGTCGATCTCACGCTGGCGACCCTGCCCGGCGGCGCCGCGCTCGACGCCGACACGACGGCGAGGCTGGGCGACACCGGGGGTGCGCTCTTCGACGTCGCGTACGCGCCGTGGCCCTCCGCGCTCGCGTCCGCATGGACCGGGGGTCCGACGATCTCCGGCGAGGGGATGCTGCTGCACCAGGCCGTGCGCCAGATCCGTCTCTTCCACCACGGTGATCAGCACGTCGCACTGCCGTCGGAGACGGCGGTCATCGACGCCATGCGTGCTGCTCTGCGACCCTAGGACGACACGCGGCGCGAACCGAGGCGAAACGCGTGGGAGACTGGAGCAATGCTCCGCGTGCTCACGGCCGGCGAATCGCACGGTCCAGAACTCATTGCCGTCATGGAGGGACTGCCCTCGGGCGTCCCCGTCTCCTCTGAGGCGATCCAGGCCGACCTGGCGCGTCGCAAGCTCGGCTACGGTCGCGGCTCGCGGATGAAGTTCGAACAGGACGAGTTGACGCTCTCCGGCGGCGTGCGACACGGGAAGAGCCTCGGCAGCCCCATCGCCCTGCGCATCGGCAACACCGAGTGGCCGAAGTGGATCGAGGTCATGAACCCCGAGCCCGTCGAGCTCACCGACAGGTCCCGTGGTCGCGGCGCACCGCTGACGCGCCCGCGGCCCGGGCATGCCGACCTCGTCGGCATGCAGAAGTACGACTTCGACGAGGCGCGCCCGATCCTCGAGCGGGCGAGTGCGCGCGAGACCGCCGCACGCGTCGCGCTCGGTGCGATCGCACGCTCGTTCCTCGGTGAGCTCGGCATCCGGCTCGTCAGCCACACCCTCTCGATCGGCCCGGTCCGGGTGCCCGAGGGATCTGCGCTGCCCACGCCCGACGACGTCGATGCGCTGGACGCGGATCCGCTGCGCTGCTTCGACGCCGCGACCTCCGCGCTGATGGTCGCCGAGGTCGATGACGCGAAGAAGGACGGCGACACGCTCGGCGGCATCGTCGAGGTGCTCGCCTACGGCCTGCCCCCGGGACTCGGATCGCACGTGCACTGGGACCGTCGTCTCGATGCGCGTCTCGCCCAGGCCCTGATGAGCATCCAGGCGATCAAGGGCGTCGAGGTCGGCGACGGCTTCGAGACCACGCGCCGTCGCGGGTCCGCCGCGCACGACGAGCTGTTCGCGACCGCCGACGGCATCTCCCGCGGCTCCGATCGCGCCGGCGGCACCGAGGGCGGGATGTCCACCGGCACCGTGCTGCGGGTGCGCGCGGGCATGAAGCCGATCGCCACGGTGCCGCACGCGCTGCGCACGATCGACGTCGCGTCGGGCGAGGACGCCACCGCACACCACCAGCGCTCCGACGTGTGTGCGGTGCCCGCGGCCGGCGTCGTCGCCGAGGCCATGGTCGCGGTGGAGCTCGCCAACGCCGTGCTCGAGAAGTTCGGCGGCGACAGCATCCGCGAGACCCGCCGCAACCTCGAGGGGTACCTCGAGGGGATCCCGGCGGAACTGCGCACCACGCCCGCATCCGAGGCGGCGCTCATC
Source organism: Microbacterium sp. NPDC097977 (assembly GCF_040302605.1). Taxonomy (NCBI): domain Bacteria; kingdom Bacillati; phylum Actinomycetota; class Actinomycetes; order Micrococcales; family Microbacteriaceae; genus Microbacterium; species Microbacterium sp. NPDC097977. The sequence goes on along the minus strand of NZ_JBEOUR010000008.1, from coordinate 25,249 downwards.
GCCCATGACGAGCGCGGCTGACCCGCTGACGCTGGTGCTGGTCGGCCCGATGGCCGCCGGCAAGACCAGTGTCGGTCGACGCGTCGCGCGCACCCTGTCGGTGCCCTTCGTCGACACCGACAAGCGCGTCGCGTCGGCGCACGGACCCATCCCGGCGATCTTCGCCGATCACGGCGAGGAACACTTCCGCGCTCTGGAGCGCGCCGAGGTCGAGGCGGCTCTCGACGCGCCCGCCGGCGGCGTGATCTCGCTCGGCGGCGGCGCGGTGACCGATGCCGGCACGCGAGCGCTGCTCCGAGAGCGGCCCGTCGTGTTCCTCACGGTGACGCCGGAGGCGGTGGCAGACCGGATCCGCAGCGGAGGCCGACCGCTGCTGGAGGGCGACGACCCCGTCGGTCGCTGGACGCAGATCTTCGAAGAACGACGGAGCTGGTACGACGAGGTGGCGTCCGTGACGTTCGACACGTCGCGCCGCCCCATGCATCGCATCGCCGCGGACATCGCGGCATGGAGGAGAGAACTGAGATGACGACGACGACCATCAGCGTGACGGGGGAGAGCCCGTACGACATCGCGATCGGACGGGGGATCCTCGACCGGGTCTCCGCAGCGCTGGACCCGGGGGTGCGCAAGGTCCTCGTCGTGCACCCGCCGACCCTGGCCGCCAGGGCCGCGGAGCTGCGCGACCGTCTGCTCGCCGACACCGAGAACGGCCCGCGCGAGGTGCTGCTCGCCGAGGTGCCCGATGCCGAGCAGGGCAAGCGCATCGAGGTCGCCGCCTTCTGCTGGCAGGTCATGGGGCAGGCGGACTTCACCCGCTCGGACGCCGTCGTGGGGTACGGCGGCGGCGCGGTCACGGATCTCGCCGGCTTCGTCGCGGCGACCTGGCTGCGCGGCGTGCAGCTCGTGCAGGTGCCCACCACGGTGCTGGGACTCGTCGACGCATCGGTGGGGGGCAAGACCGGCATCAACACCGCCGAGGGCAAGAACCTCGTCGGCGCCTTCTGGGCGCCGCGTGCGGTGATCGGCGACCTCGACGAGCTGGCGAGCCTCAGCCCGAACGAGGCGACCGCGGGGTTCGCCGAGGTGGTCAAGGCGGGGTTCATCTGGGCGCCGGAGATCCTCGACATCGTCGAGGCGGACCCGGCGCGCGCCGTCGACACGACCACACCGGAGTTCCGTCGTGCCGTGGAGCTCGCGATCGACATGAAGGCGAAGGTCGTCTCCGACGACTTCCGCGAGGCCGGTCAGCGAGAGATCCTCAACTACGGACACACGCTCGGCCACGCCATCGAGCACGCCGAGCGCTACCGCTGGCGCCACGGTGCGGCGGTCTCGATCGGCATGCTCTACGCGGCGGAGCTGTCGCGTCTCGCCGGGCGCCTCTCGGACTCCGCAGCCGAACGACACCGCACGATCCTGGACTCCCTCGGGCTGCCCACCGGCTACCGCGCCGGCGCCTGGCCGCAGCTGCTGGCGACCATGCAGCGCGACAAGAAGAGCCGTGGCGGGATGCTGCGGTTCATCCTGCTCGACGACATCGCCAAGCCCACGGTGCTGCAGGCGCCCGACGAGTCGCTGCTGTTCGCCGCGTATCAGGAGATCGGCGAATGACCAGGCGGATGCTGCTCGTCAACGGGCCGAATCTCAACCTGCTGGGCAGTCGTGAGCCCGAGGTCTACGGCACCGCGACGCTGGACGACGTCGAGCAGCTGACGGCCGATGCCGCCGCCGCCGAGGGCTTCGAGCTGCGCGCGGTGCAGAGCAACCACGAGGGCGTGCTGATCGACGCCATCCACGCGGCGCGCGCGGACTGCGCGGCGATCGTCATCAATCCCGGAGGGCTCACGCACACCTCGGTGTCGCTGCGCGATGCGCTCACGGGCGTCGCTCTGCCGTTCGCCGAGGTGCACATCTCCGACGTCTACGCCCGTGAGGAGTTCCGACACCATTCGTACCTGCACGACGTGGCCGCGGTGCGCGTGATCGGCGAGGGCGTCGGAGGGTACGCGAGCGCGGTGCGGCAGCTCGCGGCGCTCATCCCGTAGAATCGACTGTCGGCCCACCCGTCCATCCGGATGTGAGCGGCCCCCAGACTCGAGAAACGGAAAGCCCAGCGCATGGCATCTACCGCAGACATCAAGAACGGCGTCGTCCTCAGCATCGATGGGCAGCTCTGGAGCGTCATCGAGTTCCAGCACGTCAAGCCGGGCAAGGGCGGTGCGTTCGTCCGCACCAAGCTGAAGAACGTCGTCTCGGGCAAGGTCGTCGACCGCACCTACAACGCTGGCGCGAAGATCGAGATCGAGAACGTCGACCGTCGTGACTTCACGTACCTGTACACCGACGGCGACGGCTACGTCTTCATGGACCAGAGCGACTTCGACCAGATCACCGTTCCGGCCGCCACGGTCGGCGACGCGAAGAACTTCCTGCTCGAGAACCAGCAGGTCACGATCGCACTGAACAACGGCAACCCGCTGTACATCGACCTGCCGGCATCCGTCGTGCTCGAGATCACCTACACGGAGCCGGGCCTGCAGGGCGACCGCTCGTCGGCCGGCACCAAGCCCGCCACGCTCGAGACCGGATACGAGATCCAGGTCCCGCTGTTCGTCGAGGCCGGCACCAAGGTCAAGGTCGACACGCGCACCAGCGACTACCTCGGTCGCGAGAAGTAAGGCGTGAGCGCACGCACGAAGGCGCGCAAGCGCGCGCTCGACATCCTCTTCTCCGCCGATGTCCGCGGCGACGAGCTCTCGGTCACTCTGGCCGCCGAGGCACGACGCGCGGCGAGCGAACCCGCTCGCGAGGCGTCCTGGCTCTACGCCCGTGAGATCGTCGACGGCATCATCGATCACGGTGACGAGATCGACGAGCAGATCACGACTCACAGCCGCGACTGGAAGCTGGAGCGGATGCCCGCGGTCGATCGCGCCCTGCTGCGCATCGGCGTCTGGGAGATCCTCTTCAACGACCAGGTGCCCACAGCGGTGGCGATCGACGAGGCCGTGGAACTGGCCAAGGAGTTCTCGACCGACGATTCCGGCGCATTCGTGCACGGCGTGCTCGCACGCGTCTTCCGCGCCGCCTGAGCACCGACGGCCACCGCGGCATCCCCGATGTCGGGGGTCGCGGGAAGGATGGGACCATGTCCGCGCCACACGTCGATCTGCGTGATCTCATGCACATCACGGACGTCGGCGGTTACCAGCGCGGTCTCGCGTACTTCCGCGCCGGCAACGTGCTCGATGTCGTGTGGCATGAGGAACTGCTCGAGCTCGAGGGGCACGTGCAGGGCAGCGGTGACGCGCAGTACGTGACCGGGATCGCGTTCGGCTCGTCGAACGGCACCCGACGCATGCGCACGACACGGTGCACGTGCCCGGTGCGCACCGGATGCAAGCACGTCGTCGCGACCGTGCTCGCGTCGAACGTGCACGAGTACTCCCAGCAGTCCGCCGCGCTGCAGGTGCCGAGCGCGACACCGGTGACGCCCCCGCGTGCAGCGGCTCCCGCCTCGTGGCGCAGTCTGCTCGGCGCGTCGGTCGAACGGCTGCCGCAGCAGCTGGCGCTGGGAGTCGAGCTGCGCCACCGCGAGTCCCGGGCAGAGAACCACTGGGGCCCGAGGCCCGTGCGCGCGGCCGTGCCGCGGGACCTCGCACGCCGGGAGGGTGAACTGCTCCTGGCGATCCGACCGCTCATGCGCAGCGTCCAGACCGGGTCGTGGATCCAGGGCGGCGCAGGGTGGGACGCCGTTCGTCGCGACGCCGCGCAGTTCGGGCGCGAGCAGAACCGCTGGTTCAGCGACCTGCTCAGCATCTCCCGCGATTCGCTCCTCTCCGGGAACGCCGGAGAGTGGCTTGTACTCGACCAGGTCGAGTCCCCGCTGCTGTGGGGCCAGCTGCGCTCGGGTGCCGACGTCGGCATCCCGCTGGTGGCGAGTCAGAAGAGCACCTCCGTGCGGATGGCGACATCCGCCGACGTCTCGGCGCGGATCACCCGTGGCGACGACGGCGCTCTGACCGTGGCCGCCGAGGTGCAGGTCGACGACGTCGAGATCCCGGCGGGGGAGTCGCACCCGATCGGACGCACGGGGCTGTACACGGCTCAGTTGGTCGGCGCTCGGATCGAGATCGTGCTCGCCGAGACCGCACTCAGCGAGCAGACCAGGGCGCTGCTCGCGACACCGGCGCCCATCGTCGTGCCGGCGGCCGACGAGCAGGCGTTCCTCACCGACGCCTATCCGCTTCTCGCGCGCCGCAGCGCGGTGCGGGCGGCGGGCGACCTCTCCCTTCCCGAGGTGCCGGCGCCGGAGCCCGCGCTGACGCTCACCTACGAACGCGGCGACGTGGTCGACTACTCGTTCGAGTGGTCGTACGGCCGCTTCGGCCGCGTGCCCTTCGCCTGGAACAGTGCGGGCGTGCGCGATGCCGAGGCCGAGTCCGCGCTCCGCGCGGGCATCGAGAGCGTGTGGCAGGAGTTCCGCACCACGAACTTCCGTCCCGCCGGATCGCTGCACGACATCGATGCGGCCGCCTTCGTCGCGGAGTGCGTGCCCGCTCTCGAGGCGATCGGCGTCTCGGTCACCTCGAAGGGTACGCGCAAGGAGTACCGCGAGCTGACGGGCGACCCGCAGGTCAAGGTCACGACCGTCGAGACGACCGACTCCGACTGGTTCGACCTCGGCATCCTCGTGACGATCGATGGCAGACGCATCCCCTTCGGCCCGCTGTTCACGGCGCTGAGCCGCGGGCGCAAGAAGCTGCTGCTCTCCGACGGCGGGTACTTCTCGCTCAGCCATCCTGCGCTCGATCGCCTCCGCGACCTGATCGAGGAGGCGGGCGAGCTCGACGAGTGGGAGACGGGTCCGCGGATCAGCCGCTATCAGATCGATCTCTGGGAGGAGTTCGAGGATCTCGCCGACGAGGCCGAGCCGGCGGTGAGCTGGCGCGCCACGGCCGATGGGCTCCGCCAGGCCACGGGCGTGCCCGAGACGGCCGTGCCCGCCGGTCTGGTCGCCGAGCTGCGGCCGTATCAGAAGTCCGGCTTCGACTGGCTCGCCTTCCTCTGGCGCCATCGGCTCGGCGGGATCCTCGCCGACGACATGGGGCTGGGCAAGACCATCCAGCTGCTGACCTTCATCCAGCACACGCGGGAGCAGGGTGAGACACGGCCGTTCCTGGTGCTCGCCCCGACCTCGGTGCTGGGGACCTGGCGCTCGGAGGCCGCCCGCTTCACCCCGGGGTTGCGCGTCGTGGTGGTCGACAGCACCAGCGGCAAGCGTGCGGGGGTGCTTCGGGGCGCGGCCGCATCCGCCGACCTGGTGGTGAGCTCGTACACGGTCGCACGGCTCGACGAGGAGGAGTTCCGCTCGATCGGATGGGCCGCGCTCATCCTCGACGAGGCCCAGTTCGTCAAGAATCCGAAGACCAGGCTGCACCGCGCGATCTCGTCGTTCTCGGCCGAGGTGACCTACGCCGTCACCGGCACGCCGATGGAGAACAGCCTCTCGGAGCTCTGGTCGCTGCTCAAGCTCGCCGCGCCCGGCCTGTTCCCCTCTGCGCGGAAGTTCAAGGACCGCTACATCCAACCGATCGAGAAGGGCAAGGTTCCCGAGAACGCCGAGGGCGGCGAGTATCGCGCCCGCCGCCTCGCCCAGCTGCGCCGACGTGTGCGACCGCTCATGCTGCGCCGCACGAAGGAGCTGGTGGCGCCCGACCTCCCCGCCAAGCAGGAACAGCTGCTCGAGGTCGAGTTGAGTCCCGATCACCGCGCCCTCTACGACGTCGTGCTGCAGAGGGAACGCCAGAAGGTGCTCGGTCTGCTCGACGACCTCGATCGCCATCGCTTCATCGTGTTCCGCTCCCTCACGCTGCTGCGGATGCTGAGTCTCGCGCCCGCGCTGATCGACGAGGCCCATGCCGAGATCGGATCGAGCAAGCTCGACACCCTGCTCGAACGGGTGCGCGAGCTGCAGGCCGAGGGGCATCGCGCGCTGGTGTTCAGCCAGTTCACCTCTTTCCTCGATCTCGCCGCCGCGAGACTCGAGGAGGCCGGCATCCCCTACGCCCACCTCGACGGATCGACCAGGCACCGTGAGCGGGTGATCGACGGATTCAAGGCAGGTCAGCAGCCGGTGTTCCTCATCAGCCTCAAGGCCGGCGGGTTCGGGCTGACCCTGACGGAGGCCGACTACGTCTTCCTGCTCGACCCCTGGTGGAATCCCGCGGCGGAGGAGCAGGCCATCGACCGCACGCACCGGATCGGACAGACGAGCCAGGTGTTCGTGTACCGGATGATCGCGACGGGCACGATCGAGGAGAAGGTGCTCGAGCTGCAGCGCCGCAAGGCCCGGCTGTTCACCGCGGTGATGGACGACGATGAGCTGTTCGCCCAGTCGCTCACGTCGGACGACATCAAGGGCCTGTTCGACGACAACTGATTTCTCCCGGCCGGGTCACCGCGTCCGCCCAGGACCCCGCCGGTAGAATCGAACGTCTGACTTCAGGAGGAATGCATGCGGATCACGGGACTCGGCCACGCCGGGATGTTCATCGAGACGGTGGGCGGGAACATCATCTGCGACCCGGTCCTCGGCCCCTCGTTCTTCGGCTCCTGGTTCCCCTTCCCCGACAATCGCGGCCTCGACTGGGAGCGGTTCGGCCGTGATGCGGACTTCCTTTACATCTCGCACCGGCACCGCGACCACTTCGACCCTGCGCTGCTCGAGCGCTACATCCGCAAGGACATCGAGGTGCTGCTTCCCGAGTACCCGATCGATGATCTCGAGCAGGACATCAGGGCGCTCGGCTACACGAACATCACGCATGCCCCGGCCGGGCAGATCATCGAGCGCGGCGACCTGAAGATCATGATCACCCCGCTGCGCGCCCCGAGCGACGGCCCGATCGGCGATTCGTCGCTCAGCGTCGACGACGGGACGGGGTCTGTGCTCAATCAGAACGACTCGCACCCGCTCGACCTCGACACCCTGCTGCACTTCGGCAAGCCCGACGCGTACTTCACCCAGGTCTCGGGCGCCATCTGGTGGCCGATGGTCTACGACCTGCCGCTCGACGCGAAGCAGAACTTCGCGAAGCTCAAGCGCGATGCGCAGAACAAGCGCGCCATGTACTACATCGACAAGGTCGACGCCCCGCACGTGTTCCCGATGGCGGGACCCCCGATGTTCCTCCGCGACGACCTCTTCGACTTCAACGGCCTCGGGCGCAACGGAGAGTCGATCTTCACCGACCAGAAGCAGTTCCTCGCGCACATGAAGGAGCTGTCGCCCCAGTACGACGGCCACCTGTTCGTGCCGGGCACGGTGGTCACCGTCGCCGGGGGAGAGGTCGCGACCGAGCAGACGCTGTACACCGACCAGGAGCTCTCGCACATCTTCGACGAGAAGTGGGACTATCTCGAGGAGCAGCGCGCGACCCGTCAGCAGGAGATCCGCGACGAGGAGGCCTCGCGAGCCGAGATCATCCCGCCGGCCGAGATGCTCGAGGCGCTCAAGGGCTGGTGGGAGCCGCTGCTGAAGAAGTCGCGCACCATCCGTCTCGGCGTCGGCGGCGCCGTACGGTTCCGGATCGGCGAGCTCGACATGGTCGTCGACTTCCCCCGGGCCAAGGTTCGCGAGTACGCGGGCGAGGAGTGCATCTACTGGTACACGATCCCCGCCGATCTCGTGTCGACCAACATCCGCGACCACGAGATCGACTGGTCGAATTCGATCTTCCTGTCGATGCAGTTCCAGGTCGGGCGCAGCGGCAAGTTCAACGAGTTCCTCACGACGTTCCTCAAGTGCCTCTCGGTCGACCGCATCGAGTACGTCGAGAACTGGTACCAGGAGCAGACCGACCAGACCGAGGACGCCGAGATCGGCGATTGGGTCGTGCAGCGCCGGTGTCCGCATCTGCGTGCGGACCTGACGAAGACCGGCAAGGTCGATGACGACGGGATCCTCACCTGCAGCATGCACGACTGGAAGTGGGACCTGAAGACCGGTCGCTGCCTGTCGACCAGCGGGCACCCGATCCGCTCCACCAAGATCGACGAGGTCACCGACGCCGTGCTCAGCGAGGCCGGGTGACGGTGGTGCGCACCGCACACCGCGACGGCTCCGGGCGTCGCGCGCGTACCTCGCGGCTGGGTCGGCGGGGCACGCTGCGCGGAGCGCGCTGGATCGTCCGCTCGGACGCCTCCCGGCTCGTGTCCATAGCCGCCGAGTTCCTGGAGGCCGAAGGATTCGAGCGTCGCGCCGACGGGTTCGCTGACACGCTCGATTCTCAGGGGTCGGAGTGGAGTGCGGCGGCTCTGGAGATCGGTGACGAAGAGGGCTCGCGCCGCGGCATCTGGAGGAGCCTGTTCCTCGACGACCTGCCGATCCCGTTGCCGCGGGCGCTGCACCACGTCATCCCGCCGACACTGGTGATCGTCGCCTCGCGTCATGTCGCCAAGGGAGTGGCCGAGCTCGTGGTGTTCCCGCACGCCTCGCGCCGCGGTGACTCGGACTACTCGTGGGCGGCGGGTCCGCGCATCGCGAGAGCGCTCGAGGGCATCACCGCCGCGGCGGGGGCAGAGGGCGCCATGCTCTCCCACGAGTCCCTGCGCGCGCTTCCCGACGACGGATCGCCGGCCTCGCAGGCGGTCGTCCGCGACGTGCTGGGGTGGCGCTGAGGTCACGCTAGACTGGGGGCATCAAGCAACCTTTAACACCGTCCTGTGAGGCGGAGAAGGGAGCGGCTGATGAGTGCACGCACCGTCTTGCACGAAGCCGATATCTCGCGGGCTCTGACCCGCATCGCGCACGAGATCCTCGAATCGAACCGAGGGGCTGAGAACCTCGTCCTGCTGGGCATTCCGACCCGCGGCGTCACGCTCGCCCATCGCCTGGCCGCCGCCATCGGTGAGATCGCACACACGACCGTTCCGGTCGGCGCGCTGGATGTGACGCTGTTCCGCGACGACCTCGCATCGCAGCCCACCCGATCGCCGCGCCCGACCGCGATCCCCGCAGACGGCATCGACGGCAGGACCGTGGTCCTGGTGGACGACGTGCTGTTCTCGGGCCGCAGCATCCGCGCGGCCCTCGACGCGTTGCAGTCCATCGGACGCCCCGCCGCGGTGCGCCTGGCCATCCTCGTCGACCGAGGACACCGCGAGCTGCCGATCCGTCCGGACTTCGTCGGCAAGAACATCCCCTCGTCCCGTCAGGAGCGCGTCAACGTGCGCCTCGCCGAGGACGACGGGACCGAGGGGGTGACGATCGAGGCATGAGACACCTGCTCGACACCCGCACCCTCGACCGCGCGACGGCACTGCGCATCCTCGACGTCGCCGAGGACATGTCGGACACGCAGTCCCGCGAAGTCAAGAAGCTGCCGACCCTGCGCGGCAAGACCGTCGTGAACCTCTTCTTCGAGGACTCCACCCGCACGCGCATCTCCTTCGAGGCCGCCGCCAAGCGCCTCTCGGCCGATGTGATCAACTTCGCCGCCAAAGGGTCGAGCGTCTCCAAGGGCGAGAGCCTGAAGGACACCGCCCAGACCCTGCAGGCGATGGGGGCCGACGCCGTCGTCATCCGCCACCCCGCCTCCGGCGCTCCGCAGACCCTCGCCACGAGCGGCTGGATCTCGGCCGGAGTCGTCAACGCGGGGGACGGCACGCACGAGCATCCGACCCAGGCCCTGCTGGATGCCTTCACGATCCGCAAGCGCCGTTTCGGCGCGGAGAGCCGGGGGCGCGACCTTCGCGGCGTCCGCGTCGTGATCGTCGGCGACGTGCTGCACTCCCGTGTCGCCCGCTCGAACGTCTGGCTGCTCGCCACCCTCGGCGCGGAGGTCACTCTGGTCTCTCCTCCGACGCTCGTGCCGCAGAACGTGTCGCTGTGGCCCGCGAAGGTCGTCTACGACCTCGACGAGGCCCTCGCCGAGTCGCCGGATGCGGTCATGATGCTGCGCATCCAGCTCGAGCGGATGAACGCCGCGTATTTCCCGACTGAGCGGGAGTATTCCCGGCGATGGGGTCTCGACGCACGGCGAGTGGCCGGTCTGCCGGACGGTAGCATTGTGATGCACCCCGGACCCATGAACCGCGGGTTGGAGATCTCCTCGGAAGCCGCCGATTCGCCACGGTCCACCGTGCTCGAACAGGTGACGAACGGGGTGTCCGTCCGGATGGCGGTGCTGTACCTGCTTCTGGCAGGAGAACGAGACGACGAACGAGGGGGAGACCAGTGAACGAGACCCTCGTCATCACCGGCGCACGGCTTCTCGGCGCGGAGAGCGCCGACATCATCGTCGAGAACGGCGTGATCGCCGAGATCGGCACCGGACTCTCGCGTTCCGGCGCCCGGGTCCTCGACGCCGCCGGGCTCGTCGCACTCCCGGGCCTGGTCGACCTGCACACGCATCTGCGCGAGCCCGGATACGAGGCGTCCGAGACGATCCTCACCGGCACTCGCGCCGCCGCGTCAGGCGGATTCACCGCGGTGTTCGCGATGCCCAACACCTCGCCGGTAGCCGACACCGCCGGCGTGGTCGAGCAAGAGCTCGCCCTCGGCGAGGCCGCGGGCTATGCCACGGTCCAGCCGATCGGCGCCGTGACCGTGGGACAGAAGGGCGAACGGCTCGCCGAGCTCGGAGCCATGGCCACCTCCCGCGCCCGGGTGCGGGTGTTCAGCGATGACGGGTTCTGCGTGTTCGATCCCCTCATCATGCGTCGCGCGCTGGAGTACGTGAAGTCGTTCGGCGGGGTCATCGCACAGCACGCGCAGGATCCCCGACTCACCGAGGGCGCCCAGATGAACGAGGGCACCGTGTCGGCCGAGCTGGGTCTCGCCGGGTGGCCGGCGGTGGCCGAGGAATCGATCATCGCCCGCGACGTGCTGCTGGCGGAGCACGTCGGCTCGCGTCTGCACGTCTGCCACCTGTCGACCGCGGGGTCGGTGGACATCATCCGCTGGGCCAAGAAGCGCGGCATCGACGTCACCGCCGAGGTCACACCGCACCACCTGCTGCTGACCGACGAGCTGGTGCGCGGCTACGACGCGCGCTACAAGGTGAACCCGCCGCTGCGCCGCGAGGAGGACGTGCTCGCCGTGCGCGAGGGACTCGCCGACGGCACGATCGACATCGTCGCGACCGACCACGCACCGCATCCCGGCGAGAGCAAGGCGTGCGAGTGGCAGGCGGCGGCGAACGGCATGGTCGGCCTCGAGAGCGCCCTGCGTGTCGTGCACCAGTCGATGGTCCAGACCGGTCTGATCGGCTGGGAGGACGTCGCGCGCGTGATGAGCGCCGCCCCGGCGCGCATCGGCCGCCTCTCCGGGCACGGGACGCCCCTCGAGGTCGGGGCCCCCGCTCACATCGCGCTGTACGACGCGTCGGTCGCCGGCGTCTTCACCGAGTCCGACCTTCACGGGCGCAGCGTGAACTCGCCGTACCTCGGGCGCGACCTGCCCGGTCGCGTCGAGTACACCGTGCACGGCGGACTGCTGACCGTCGACGGCGGCACCGTGGTCGAGGAGCTGCGCGCATGATCCCCAGGGATCTCGCCATCGCGATCATGATCGGGCTGGCCGTCTTCGTCCTCGCCGCGATGTTCTTCGCGTGGCGACGACGACTCCGACGCGATTCGGGTCTCGCGGCGCCGCTCGGGGTCCCCGAGCACGCGGAGGTCCTCGACCGGCGCGAGGTGCTGTACGTCTCGACGACCCGGCACGAGCAGCCGCTGGAGCGACTGGCCATCCGCCCCCTGACCTACCGGGCGCGGGGTGAGGCCGCGATCACCGACCGCGGGCTGGCCCTCTGCCTCGACGGAGCGCCGACGGTCTTCCTCGGGGCCGCACGCCTCATCGGGGTCGATCGGGCGACCGTCACGATCGACCGTGTGGTCGAGCCCGGCGGCCTGGTGCGGGTCTCGTGGACCGCCGACGACGGCACACCCGTCGATTCCTACCTCCGTCTCACCGACGGGGATCCCCAGAACTTCATCGCAGAACTGCAGCGACTCGTCCCCGCCTCGGGCACCACGGACGACACCGCCGCCCACGACACAGGAGCAACGTCATGACAGCCCTCCCCGAACCCGCCGTCCTCGTCCTCGAAGACGGGACCCGCCACGTCGGTCGCGCTTACGGCGCGCTCGGAACCACGCTGGGCGAGGTCGTCTTCGCCACCGGCATGTCCGGTTACCAGGAGACGCTCACCGACCCCTCGTACGCCGGCCAGATCGTGCTGCAGACGGCACCCCACATCGGCAACACCGGCATGAACGACGAGGACACCGAGTCCCGGCGCATCTGGGTCGCCGGATACATCGTGCGCGATCCCTCGCGCGTGGTGTCGAACTGGCGCGCGAACGCGTCGCTCGACGAGGTCCTCGTGCAGGACGCGATCGTCGGCATCAGCGGCATCGACACCAGGTCGGTCACCCGCCACATCCGCGCCGCGGGTTCCATGCGCGGGGGCATCTTCTCGGGAGACGCGGCGAAGACCGACGCCGACGAGCAGCTGCGCATCGTCCGCGAGGCGCCGCAGATGGCCGGCCGCAATCTCTCGGCCGAGGTCTCGGTGGAGACCGCGGAGGTGACGCCGGCGGTGGGCGAGAAGGTCGGCAACCTCGCCGTCCTCGACCTCGGCGTCAAGCAGGCGACGATCGACAACCTCGCCGCCCGTGGGTTCGAGGTGCACGTGCTTCCGCAGGACGTCACGATCGACGGCATCCGCGCGATCGACCCCGTCGCGGTGTTCTACTCCAACGGCCCCGGAGACCCCGCGGCCTCGGGCGACCACGTCGAACTGCTGCGTGCGGTGCTCGACGACGGGCTGCCGTTCTTCGGGATCTGCTTCGGCAACCAGCTGCTCGGCCGTGCACTCGGCCTCGGCACGTACAAGCTGCCGTTCGGGCACCGCGGCATCAACCAGCCCGTGCTCGACAAGTCGACGGGGCGGGTCGAGATCACCGCGCACAACCACGGCTTCGCCGTCGACGCCCCGCTGGAGGGCTCCTTCGACAGCCCGAACGGCTACGGCAAGGTCGAGGTCAGCCACATCGGTCTGAACGACCGCGTCGTCGAGGGCCTCCGCGCGCTCGACATCCCCGCGTTCTCCGTGCAGTACCACCCGGAGGCGGCCGCAGGCCCCCACGACGCCAACTACCTCTTCGACCGATTCCGCGACATGGTCGTCGACACCCAGAAGGACGCCAAGTAATGCCCAAGCGCGACGACATCAACTCCGTTCTCGTCATCGGCTCCGGCCCGATCGTCATCGGTCAGGCCTGCGAGTTCGACTACTCCGGCACCCAGGCGTGCCGCGTCCTCCGCGAGGAGGGGGTCAGGGTCATCCTGGTCAACTCCAACCCCGCCACGATCATGACCGATCCGGACTTCGCCGACGCGACCTACATCGAGCCGATCACCTGGCAGGTCATCGAGACCATCATCGCCAAGGAGCGTCCGGACGCGATCCTGCCGACCCTCGGCGGTCAGACCGCCCTGAACGCCGCGATCGAGCTGCACAACCACGGCATCCTCGAGAAGTACGACGTCGAGCTGATCGGTGCGAGCTTCGAGGCGATCAACAAGGGCGAGGACCGTCAGGTCTTCAAGCAGCTGGTGCTGGATGCCGGCGCCGACGTGGCGCGCAGCATCATCGCGCACACGATGGACGACCTGCTCGAGGGTGCCGCCGAGCTGGGCTACCCGCTCGTCGTCCGCCCCTCGTTCACCATGGGCGGTCTCGGCTCCGGGTTCGCCTACGACGAGCAGGACCTCCGTCGCATCGGTGGAGCGGGTCTGCGCGATTCCCCGACCACCGAGGTGCTCCTGGAGGAGTCCATCCTCGGCTGGAAGGAGTACGAGCTCGAGCTCATGCGCGACACGGCCGACAACACGGTCGTCGTCTGCTCGATCGAGAATGTCGATCCCGTCGGCGTCCACACCGGCGACTCGATCACGGTGGCACCCGCGCTCACCCTCACCGACCGCGAGTACCAGAACATGCGCGACATCGGCATCGACATCATCCGCGCGGTGGGCGTGGACACGGGCGGCTGCAACATCCAGTTCGCGGTCGACCCCAGCAACGGGCGCATCATCGTCATCGAGATGAACCCGCGCGTCTCGCGCTCCAGCGCGCTGGCCTCGAAGGCGACCGGATTCCCGATCGCGAAGCTCGCGGCGAAGCTCGCCCTCGGCTACCGGCTCGACGAGATCCCCAACGACATCACGGGTGTGACCCCGGCGAGCTTCGAGCCGACGCTCGACTACGTCGTGGTCAAGGTGCCGCGGTTCGCGTTCGAGAAGTTCCCCGCCGCCGACGCCACGCTCACCACGACCATGAAGTCGGTCGGCGAGGCCATGGCGATCGGACGCAACTACGCGACCGCGCTGCAGAAGGCGCTCCGCTCGCTCGAGAAGCGCGGATCCAGCTTCCACTGGGGCGCCGAGGAGCGTTCGGTCGAGCAGCTGCTCGAGATCTCGAAGGTGCCGACCGACGGGCGCATCGTCACTCTGCAGCAGGCGCTGCGCAAGGGCGCGACGATCGAGCAGGCCTTCGACGCCACGGCGATCGACCCGTGGTTCATCGACCAGATCGTGCTCATCAACGAGGTCGCGGAGATCGTCCGCACGGCCCCCGAGCTCGACGCCGCCACCCTGCGGTACGCCAAGGAGCACGGCTTCTCCGACGCGCAGATCGCGCAGCTGCGCGGTGACGACGAGGCCGAGATCCGCGGCGTGCGCCACGGATTCGGCATCCGGCCCGTGTACAAGACGGTCGACACCTGTGCGGGCGAGTTCCCGGCTCTCACCCCGTACCACTACTCGAGCTACGACTTCGAGACCGAGGTGGCGCCCTCGGAGCGCACGAAGGTGGTGATCATCGGGTCGGGCCCGAACCGCATCGGCCAGGGCGTCGAGTTCGACTACTCGTGCGTGCACGCCTCATTCGCGCTGTCGGATGCCGGGTTCGAGACCGTCATGGTCAACTGCAACCCCGAGACCGTCTCGACGGACTACGACACCTCCGATCGCCTCTACTTCGAGCCGCTCACGCTGGAGGACGTGCTCGAGGTGCTGGACGCGGAAGCCGCCAGCGGCACCATCCTCGGCGTCGTCTGCCAGCTCGGCGGCCAGACCCCGCTCGGACTCGCGAAGGGCATCGAGGCCGCCGGCTACACGGTGCTCGGCACCAGCCCCGCGGCGATCGACATCGCGGAGGAGCGGGAGCTCTTCTCACAGCTGCTCGATTCGGCGGGCCTCATCGCTCCGCGTCACGGCACCGCCGTCGACGCCGACGGCGCGGTCGCGGTCGCCGAGGAGATCGGCTACCCCGTGCTCGTGCGCCCGAGCTTCGTGCTCGGCGGTCGCGGCATGGAGATCGTCTACGACACGGCGTCGCTGCGCGACTACTTCGTGCGCACCGCCGACGAGGTCGTCATCGAGGAGGGCAAGCCGCTCCTGGTCGACCGCTTCCTCGATGATGCGATCGAGCTCGACGTCGACGCTCTCTACGACGGCACCGATCTGTTCATCGGCGGAGTCATGGAGCACCTCGAAGAGGCGGGCATCCACTCCGGCGACTCCAGCTGCACGCTGCCGCCGGTGTCGCTCGGTCGCACCGACGTCGACCGCGTGCGCGAGGCCACGCTGGCGATCGCCGAGGGCGTCGGCGTGCGCGGCCTGCTGAACGTGCAGTTCGCGATCAGCGCCGGCGTACTCTACGTCATCGAGGCCAACCCGCGCGCCAGCCGCACGGTGCCGTTCGTCTCCAAGGCGCTCGGCATCCCGATGGCCAAGGCCGCGAGCCGCGTGATGGCCGGATCGACCATCGCGGAGCTGCGCGCCGAGGGCATGCTGCCCGCGCAGGACGGCTCGCGGGTGCCGCTCGACGCGCCGGTCTCCGTCAAGGAGGCGGTGCTGCCGTTCAAGCGGTTCCGCACCGCCGACGGCAAGACGGTCGACTCCATCCTCGGCCCGGAGATGCGCTCGACGGGTGAGGTCATGGGCATCGACCGCGACTTCCCGACCGCGTTCGCCAAGAGCCAGGCCGCCGCGTACGGCGGCATGCCGACCTCCGGGACGGTGTTCATCTCGGTCGCCGACTCCGACAAGCGCGCAGTGATCCTGCCGGCGCACCGCCTGCAGCAGCTCGGGTTCACGATCGTGGCCACCGAGGGCACCGCCGAGATCCTCTCGCGCAACGGCATCGCCGTGACCGTGGTGGAGAAGTACAGCGAGACCCAGGAGTCGGGGGCGACCAACATCGTCGACCTGATCAACGACGGCTCGATCGACATCGTCGTGAACACCCCCTCGGGCGGTGCGGCACGGGCCGACGGGTACGAGATCAGGGCCGCGGCGGTCGCGGCGGACAAGGCGCTGTTCACCACGATGGCCGTGCTCGGTGCCGCGGTGAGCGGCATGGACGCGGCGCACGAGGGCTTCCAGGTCAAGAGCCTGCAGGAATACGCCCTCGACCGGAAGGCCGCGGTGTGAGCATCCGCTTCGGCGAACGCATCCGCACGACCCTCGCCGAGCGGGGACCGCTGTGTGTGGGCATCGACCCCCATGCAGCGCTCCTCGCGGCGTGGGGCCTCGCCGACGACGCCTCCGGCGCGCGGGAGTTCGGGCTGAGGACCGTCGAGGCGGCGGCCGGCCGCGTCGGTGTCGTCAAGCCGCAGGTGTCGTTCTTCGAGCGCTTCGGCTCGTCGGGCTTCGCCGCGCTCGAAGAGGTGCTGGCCGCCGCACGTGCGGCGGGACTGGTCGTGATCGCCGATGCGAAGCGCGGCGACATCGGCTCGACGATGGACGCGTACGCCGAAGCCTGGCTGACGCCGGGCTCACCTCTCGAAGCGGATGCCCTCACGGTCAATCCGTTCCTCGGGGTCGGTGCCCTCGACGGCGCCTTCTCGCTCGCGCAGCAGCACGGAAAGGGCCTGTTCGTGCTCGCCGCGACGAGCAATCCCGAGGCGGAGGCGCTGCAGCGCTCCGTCTCGGAGACGGGACGAGCGGTGTCCGCCGACATCGTCTCTGTCGTCTCCGCCCGCAACGCCGAGCACATCGGCGCGGGGGAGTGGGGCAGCTTCGGCTTCGTGATCGGGGCCACGGTGGATTGGACGGATGCCGGCATCGCGGCGTTCGCCCCGATCGCGCCCATCCTCGCTCCGGGCTTCGGCACGCAGGGGGCGACGCCGTCCGATCTGCACCGCCGGTTCGGGTCCATGAGCGACGCGGTCCTCGCGAGCGAGAGCCGCAGCATCCTCTCGGCCGGGCCAACGGGCCTCGCCGCAGCCATCGACGCGCGCGTCGCAGAGTACAGGGAGGTCGGCCGTGGCTGAGTCTCGTCCGGTTCCCGAGGTCGACCGCGCGGCGGCCGCGCGCAAAGCGGTCGAGCGACGACGCGCCCGTGCGTCGCTCAAGCGCGACCTGACCACGCGGGTCGTCACCCCGCAGACCGTGCTGCGGCGGGCGACGGCGGATCCGGACTCCGTCGAGGGTTCCCTGCGGATCACCGACTTCCTGCTCGCCCTCCCGGCGATCGGCGCGGGAAAGCGCGACCGCATCCTCGACGAGCTGCACATCTCGTCGGTCAAGCGCCTCGGCGGCCTCGGCGTTCGTCAGCGCGCCGCGCTGTCCGGATGGCTCGACACGCGCTTCCCCGTGACGGAGCCCCGGGGCGCGCGCAGCCGGCTGCTCGTGCTCGCCGGCCCCACCGCGGTCGGCAAGGGCACGGTCGCGGCCCACATCCGCGAGCACAACCCCGAGATCCACCTCTCCGTCTCGGCCACGACGAGAGCGCCGCGCCCTGGCGAGGTCGACGGCGTGCACTACTACTTCGTGGATGACGCCGAGTTCGATCGGCTGATCGAGCAGGACGAGCTGCTCGAATACGCGGTGGTGCACAACCGGTCGCGCTACGGCACGCCACGTGCGCCCATCGACGCCGCTCTGGCCGAGGGCAGGACGGTGCTGCTCGAGATCGATCTGCAGGGCGCACGCCAGGTCCGCCGCGCCGAACCGGCCGCCACGCTCATCTTCCTGCTGCCGCCGACCTGGGACGAACTCGTGCAGCGACTGGTCGGTCGCGGCACCGAGGGCGCCGAGGAACGGGCGCGTCGACTGCGCACGGCGAAGGTCGAACTGGCCGCCCAGAACGAGTTCGACCACCTCATCGTGAACGAGGACGTCGCCGCTGCCGCCGCCGAGGTCGTAGAATTGTCTCTGAGCTCTGCGCGCTGACACGATTTCGGGGATCTTTCCACATCCGGTCCCTGAGCCCGTCGAAGGTCGCGCGCCTGCTGCACCGTCTTCGCGACGATCCCGTCGCCTGATCAGGAGGTCCCACCATGGCCGGACACCACACCAACGGCATCATCGATCCCCCCATCGACAACCTGCTCGACCGCGTCGACTCGAAGTACGAGCTCGTGATCTACGCCGCCAAGCGCGCGCGCCAGATCAACGACTACTACTCCGACCTCCACGAGGGCAACCTGTTCGACAACGTCGGCCCGCTGGTCGACTCGTCGGTCGAGGACAAGCCGCTCACGATCGCCCTGCACGAGATCAACGAAGACAAGCTGCGCCTCCGTCACGCCGAGTGACGTCCGATGACCGCACCGCCGACCGATGTCGGCGGTGCGGTCCATCATGGGATCACCCCCTCCCGTCTGCCCGATCCGTTCTGGAGCCCCGATGAGCGCGCTGCGTCTGTTCACGTCCGAGTCCGTCACCGAGGGGCACCCCGACAAGATCTGCGACCAGATCTCGGACAGCATCCTCGACGGCCTCCTCGCGAAGGATCCCGGTTCCCGCGTCGCCGTCGAGACCCTCGTCACCACGGGGCTCGTGCACGTCGCCGGCGAGATCCGGACTGAGGCCTACGTCGACATCCCGACGATCGTCCGTCAGGTCGTCAACCGCATCGGCTACACCTCGAGCGACACCGGCTTCGACGGGGATTCGTGCGGTGTGAGCATCTCGGTGGGCGAGCAGTCCACCGACATCGCCCATGGGGTCGACAGCGCGCAGGAGCACCGCGACGGCTCGTCCGTCGATCCGCTCGACGGACTGGGCGCCGGCGATCAGGGCATCATGTTCGGGTTCGCCACCAACGAGACGCCTCAGCTGATGCCGATGGCCGCCTGGACCGCGCACCGCATCGCCGAGCGGCTCGCCGAGGTGCGTCGCTCGGGTGCGCTCGGATTCCTGCGCCCCGACGGCAAGACGCAGGTCACCCTCGGATACGAGGGCTTCACCCCGAAGACCGTCGACGCGGTGGTCCTCTCGACGCAGCATCACCCCGACATCTCGCAGGACGAGATCAAGGCCCAGGTCCGTGAGCACGTCATCGACCCGATCCTCGCGACGACGGGGCTCGACCTCGACGACGTCACCTACTACATCAACCCCGCCGGCCCGTTCGTGACCGGCGGCCCGAAGGGCGACGCCGGTCTCACCGGACGCAAGATCATCATCGACACCTACGGCGGCGCCGCCCGTCACGGCGGTGGGGCGTTCAGCGGCAAGGATCCGTCGAAGGTCGACCGCTCCGGCGCCTACGCGACGCGGTGGGTCGCCAAGAACGCGGTCGCCGCGGGACTCGCGGACCGGCTCGAGGTGCAGGTGGCCTATGCCATCGGCGTCGCCCGACCCGTGGGCCTGTACGTCGAGACCTTCGGCACCGGAAAGGTGTCGGACGAGGTCATCACCCGTGCGATCGACGAGGTGTTCGACCTCCGACCCCAGGCGATCATCGATCAGCTCGACCTGCTGCGCCCGATCTACGCGCAGACGGCGGCGTACGGTCACTTCGGTCGCGACCTCCCCGACTTCACATGGGAGCGCACCGACCGCGCCGAGGAGCTTCGTCGCGCCGCGGGCCTCTGAGGGACGGCCCGATGGCACCCCCGCGCTCATGACCGAGAGCCGGCGCATCGCGCGCGTGCTCCTGGACTCCCCGCTCCCGCAGCTCGATCGACTGTTCGACTACGCTCTGCCCGCCGCCCTGGGTGAGGTTCCGCTCGGCGTACGGGTGCGTGTGCCGCTGCGCACCGCGGGTCGTGTCGTCGACGGGTACATCGTCGAACTCGACACCGAAGACGACGCCGACCGTCCTCTGTCGGAGGTCGACAGCGTCGTGTCGACGGTGTCGGTGCTGCCCGCGCGCCTCTACCGGCTCGCGCGGCGCGCGGCGGACCGCGCGGCGGGTTCCGCCTCCGACGTGCTGCGACTCGTGATCCCCAAGCGCCAGGTGCGCGTCGAGAAGGCCTGGACGGCGGACGCTCCGGCCCCGGTCCCCACAGACGAGCAGCAGGCCGCGGCCGCCCGGGTCGTCGACGAGTACGACGGACTGGCCGAGGTCCTCGACGAGGGCACGCGGGCGGCGGTCGAAGCGGTGCCCGTCTCCCGTGAGGGGGTGCAGGGCTGGGCCGCGCTGCTCGCGGCGGCGGCGGTGCACACTCTCGCGGCGGGCCGATCGAGTGTGCTGGTGGTGCCGGACCACCGCGACCTCGACCGCCTGCTCGCGGCGCTCGAGGTGCTCGCTCCCGCAGAGGCGGTGGTGCGGCACGATTCGCGATTGACGAACCCCGACCGCTACCGGTCCTTCCTGCGCACGCTCGAGGACGCCCCGTGCATCGTGGTGGGCAATCGCTCGGCCGTGTACGCCCCGGTGCAGGCAGGTCTCGTCGCGGTCTGGGACGACGGCGATCCGCTGCTCGGCGAACCGCTCGCCCCGTACATCAACGCCCGCGATGCCGCGCTCCTGCGCCAGGAGCAGGAGGATTCCGCGCTGTTGTACGCCGGTCACACCCGCACGACCGATGTGGAGAGGCTCGTCGCGCACGGGTACCTGCACGATGTCCGGGCGACACGGCGGGTGCTCCCGCGCGTGGTGCTCAGCACGCCGCAGGAGATGGACGCACCGACAGCGCAGCGGATGCCGTCGTCGGCGTTCCTCTCCGCGCGCAACGCCGCAGCCGACGGGCCCGTGCTCGTGCAGGTGTCGCGCCCGGGGTTCTCCCCGTCGCTGGTGTGCGCCGACTGCCGTGCACCGGCCCGGTGCGCGCACTGCGGCGGACCGCTGGGAGCCACGCACCGCGGGGCCGTGCCCGTCTGTGCGTGGTGCGGTCGCGGTGCTCGTGCGTGGGCGTGCCCGGCCTGCTCCTCGACGAAGCTGCGTCTCGCATCCTCCGGCAGCGAGCGCACGGCCGACGAACTGGGCAAGGCATTCCCCGGCATCCGGGTGATCGTCGCCGACAGCGCGCACCCCGTCGAGCAGGTCGCCGACAAGCCGTCGCTCGTGGTCGCGACGAGAGGAGCCGAACCGCTGGCCGAGGGCGGATACCGGGCCGTGGTGCTGCTCGACGGGCCGCGGATGCTGCAGGCCCCGGACCTGCGCATCGGTGAGGCGTGTCTGCGGTGGTGGTCGAACGCGGCCGCCCTCGCGGCTCCCGGCGCTCCGATCCACCTGGTGGGCGTCGACGGCGGCATCGCCCGAGCGCTCGCGACCTGGAACCACTCGGGCTTCGCCCGTGCCGAGCTCGCCGAGCGCGCACCGCTGCACATGCCCCCCGCCGCGCGGGTGGCACTGGTCGAAGGGACGGTCGCCGCGGTGGCCCGGGGCCTGGCGTCTCTGCACGATCTCGCTCTGCCGCCCGATGCGGTGCTCGGACCGGTGCCGATCGAATCCGACGACTACCCGCCGCGGGTGCGCGCCCTGGTCCGCTTCGACTACGGCGCAGGACAGCGGGTGGCCTCGACCCTCCGCGCAGCCGTGGTCGCCGAAGCTGTCAGTGCGCGCCGGGGCAAGGGCAAGTCCACTCGGAGCGCGCTCTCGGTTCGCCTCGATATCCTCGACCCAGAGCTCTGAACGCGGCACCGCCTCGAACTCACCCGATCTCCACCTGGATCCCTCCGGAGCACCTTCATGCGACTCGTCTTCGCCGGCACACCGTCGGCCGCCGTCCCCACCCTCCGCCGCCTCGCCGGCGAGCACGACATCGCGGCCGTGGTGACGCGGCCCGACGCGCCGTTGGGGCGCAGGCGCGTGCTCACTCCGTCGCCCGTCGCGCAGGCCGCGTCCGAGCTCGGTCTTCCGGTGATCGCGGCTGCCAGGCTCGACGACGCCGTCACGGCGGCGATCGCCGAGCTCGACGCCGAACTCGGGGTCATCGTCGCCTACGGCGGGCTCGTGCGCGAGCCACTGCTGTCGACGCCGGCGAAGGGATGGATCAACCTGCACTTCTCGCTGCTGCCGAGCTGGCGGGGCGCCGCACCGGTGCAGCGTGCGCTGATCGCGGGGGATCCTGAGCTCGGCGCCAGCGTGTTCCAGCTCGTTCCTGCACTCGACGCCGGCGACGTCTTCGCCGCACGCGTCGTCGACGTCGATGAGAAGGCGACCGCGGACGCCGCCCTCGAGTCGCTGTCGATCGACGGCGCGGCGCTCACCGCCGAAGTGGTCGCGGCGATCGCCGAGGGCTCGGCCGTCGCCGTTCCTCAACAGGGGGAGCCGACTCTCGCCCCGAAGCTCACTCTCGACGACGGTCTGATCGACTGGGCCCAGCCGCTGTCGCGGGTGTTCGCCCGCTTCCGCGGCGTGACCCCCGAACCGGGCGCGCACACCACGGTCGACGGCCTGCGGCTGAAGATCCTCGAGGCCGCTCCCTCCGTGGGCGCGGATGCGCTCGAGCCCGGACAGATCGCCGCGACGAAGTCCGCGCTGCTGATCGGCACCGCCTCGGAGCCGCTCGCGGTCACGCGGGTGCAGCCTGCGGGCAAGGGAGCGATGAACGCTGTCGACTGGTGGCGCGGACAGCGCGGCACCGAGGATCTGCGGGTGGGCGCATGAGCGGCCAGCGGGACGACCGCTCGCGACGCGATGCGAAGTCCGACGCCGACGGCACCCGCGGCGGCCGCGGCGGCTCCGGCCGCTCCGTGTCCGGTCGGGGCGACGACGCACGCGGCGGTTCGGCGCGGAACGGCTCGGCTCGGGGCAGCTCGGCAGCGCCGCAGCGGACGGTCCAGCCCGCGCGTCGCGTCGCCTACGACGTGCTGCGGGCCGTGTCCGAGTCCGACGCCTACGCCAACCTGGTCCTGCCGCCGACGATCGCCGACGCCGGTCTCACGCCTCAGGACGCCGCACTGGCCACGGAACTCGCGTACGGCACGCTGCGTCGACGCGGCACCTACGACGCGATCATCTCGGCGGCCGCGGATCGTCCCGCAGAGGAGATCGACCCTGCCGTGCTCGACGCGCTGCGACTCGCGACTCATCAGCTGCTCGCCACCAGGGTCGCGTCGCACGCCGCGGTGAACGAGTCCGTGAACCTGGTCGCCGCGCACCAGGGCCGTGGCGCATCCAGCTTCGCCAATGCGGTGCTCCGACGCATCTCGCGTGAGACACCGGGGGAGTGGGAGCAGCGGATCGAGGCGTCCGCCCGGTCGGACGACGAGAGGCTCGCACTCCGCACCGCGCATCCGGTCTGGGTCATCCGAGCACTCCGTCGGGCTCTCGCCGCGGAGGGACGGGTCGACGAGCTCGACGAGCTCCTCGACGCCGACAACGCCTCGCCGGAGGTCACGCTGGTCGCGCTTCCCGGACTCGCCGAGCCGGGCGAACCCCGGCGCCCGTACGCCCCGACGGCCTATGCATCGGCAGGTGGCGATCCGCACCGGGTGATCGCCGCATCCGGGGGCACCGTGCGCGTGCAGGACGAGGGCTCCCAGCTCGTCGCGCTGGCGCTGGCCGGTGCCGCACCGATCGTCCCCGGCGAGCGGTGGCTCGACCTCTGCGCGGGTCCCGGCGGCAAGACCGCGCTGCTGGCCGCGATCGCTCGGCAGCACGAGGTGCGGCTCGAGGCCAACGAGGTCGTGCCCACCAGGGCGCGTCTCGTCCGCAACGCTCTGCGCGCCGTTCCCGGCGACGTGACCGTGCACGAGGAGGACGGTCGCACGTTCGGGACCACGCACCCGGGCGGCTTCGATCGCATCCTCGTGGATGCCCCGTGCACCGGGCTCGGCGCACTCCGACGCCGGCCCGAAGCCCGCTGGCGCAAGTCGCCGGCCGATGTCGCCGATCTCGTGCCGCTGCAGGTCGAGCTGCTCCGCTCCGCCCTCGACGCCGTCGCTCCCGGGGGGATCGTCGCCTACGTCACGTGCTCGCCCCACCTCGCCGAGACGACCGGCGTGGTGCAGGATGTGCTTCGCGGGCGCAGCGACGTCACCGAACTCGACGCCCGCTCCGTGGTCGCCGACGTCGCGGACGCGCCGATCGACCTCGCCGACGATGGGTCCGGCCGCGTGCAGCTCTGGCCGCATCGTCACGGCACCGATGCGATGTTCCTGGCGCTGCTGCGCCGTGACACGGCCGCACCCCGAGACATCCCGCCCGCCGACGAAGGAGACTAGAGACGTGGACCTGCCCCGCGCCCCGCGCATCAACCCCAGCATCCTGGCCGCCGACTTCGTCAACATGCAGCGTGATCTTGCCAGGATCGCGTCGGCGGACTTCGCGCACGTCGACGTGATGGACAACCACTTCGTGCCCAACCTCACGTTCGGCCCGCAGATGGTGGAGCGGATCCAGGCGACCAGCCCGATCCCGCTCGACGTGCACCTCATGATCACCGATCCGGAGCGTTGGGCCCCCGCCTACGCCGAGCTGGGGGCCGCGAGTGTGACCTTCCATCTCGAGGCCGCCGCAGACCCGATCTCGCTCGCCAGGAGGCTGCGCGACATCGGAGCCCGCGCGGGCGTCGCCATCAAGCCCGACACGCCCGCGGAGGGGTTGTACAGCGTCCTCGAGGAGTTCGACCAGATCCTCGTGATGACCGTGGAGCCGGGTTTCGGCGGCCAGGGATTCATGTCCGAGACCATGCCCAAGCTGCGCGCCCTCGCGGAGGAGGCGAAGCGACGGGGCTCGACCGTCTGGCTGCAGGTCGACGGGGGGATCTCCGACGCGACGATCGAGGAGGCCGCTGCCGCCGGTGCCGACACCTTCGTAGCCGGGTCCGCGGTCTACGGCGCGGATGACGTCGAGGCGGCCGTCACCCGGCTCAGGGACCGCGCCAGAGCCGCTAGCCTGGAATCGTGAAGACTTTCGACGAGCTGTTCGCCGAGCTCAGCGTCAAGGCGGAGACCCGACCCGAGGGATCGGGCACGGTCGCGGAGCTCGACGGCGGCGTGCACACGATCGGCAAGAAGATCGTCGAGGAGGCCGCCGAGGTCTGGATG
>NZ_JBEOUR010000007.1:0-78809 GCF_040302605.1 Microbacterium sp. NPDC097977 | reverse complement strand
GGATCGAGACGAGGGGTGTGGGACCTGGCTCGGTCCCTGAGTGAGCGGATCGAGACGAGGGGTGTGGGACCTGGCTCGGTCCCTGAGCGAGCGGATCGAGACGAGGGGTGTGGGACCTGGCTCGGTCCCTGAGTGAGCGGATCGAGACGAGGGGTGTGGGACCTGGCTCGGTCCCTGAGCGAGCGGAGCGAGACGAAGGGCGTGGGGGAGGCGTTACTCGCCGATGCGCAGCCAGTCGTCGGCGACCTTCTCCCAGGCGTTCGTGCCGGATTCGAGGATGATGGGCCAGCCGGCGGTGTTCTGGGTGCCGAAGGCGTACGGCGTCCCGACCATCGGGTTCTCGATCGGATCCATGCCTCGCAGCGCCTCGGTGACGCTCTCGCGGGTGATGTCACCGTCCATGCCCTCGAGAACCTCGATGAAGTACTTCGCCGCGAGGTATCCGCCCTGGCTGAAGGACGTGAGCGCGATGTCGTTCTCCTCCATCAGCGCGCGCCAGTCGGCGTTGATCTCGTCATCGTCGGTGAACGGGTAGAACTCGGCGGGCACGTGGATGCCCGCACCCGCGTTGTCGATCGCGCCGGCGAAGTTCTCGCTGTAGACGCTGGTCAGATACAGCCACGTCACGTCGTCCCAGCCCTGGGCGTTCGCCGCCTTGACCTGGCCGATCGCATCGGGCTCGACCGGGTTGATCGCGAGAGCCTTGCAGCCCTGCTCGCGCGCCTTCACGATGTACGGGGTGTAGTCCGAGGCGCCGTACGGCACGGTGTCGTCGACGTATTTCGGCTCCTTGCCGGTGATCTCGGTCCACTTGTCGATCGCGGCCTGGTACGTCGGACGCGTGGAGCCCGCGATCTCGAGCAGGATGCAGATGTCATCGAGTCCGAGCACCTCCGAGCCGTACTGCAGCGTGAGGGCCATGTCGTTGAAGGGGCCGACGTTCGCAGGCGAGATGTTGTCGCTCGCGAAGCAGCCGGTGTCGACGCCGATGCCGGGCATCGAGAGGATGTCCTCCTGCTCGTAGTACTTGGCGTTGATCTCGCACTCGATCAGGCTGGCCGAGCCGACGAGCGCCACTGCTCCGTCGCTCCCGACCAGTTCACGGGCCGATGCCGTGGCCGTCGCCGGGTCTCCCTTGTCGTCGAGCGTCTTGTACTCGATGGTCCGACCGTCCAGGCCGCCGGCGTCGTTGAACGCGTCGAAGACCGCGGCTGCGGCCTGCGAGGCCTCGGGAAAGGTGGCCGGGCCGCTGATCGTGTTCACGGAGCCGACGACGATGGGGGCTCCCTCGCCGCCGCCGCTTCCGTCTCCGCCGGCGCAGCCGGCCAGGGTGAGGGCTGCCACGGCGATGAGCGCCACGCTGCCGGATACTCGCTTGTTCATGTGATTCCTGTCTCTCGAGATCGTGTCGTGCTGTGTGATCGGGTGGTGATGCTGTCGGGTGGCGCTGCGGGGTGACGCTGTGGTCGTGCGATCCGCTGCCTCAGTCGCGCAGTGCGCGGTTCACGAGTTCCGTGTCGGTGAACTGCTCGAAGGCGACCACCTTGCCCTCGGCCAGCCGCCACACGTGTGCGACGCGGGCGGCGAAGAATCGACCGGTCGAGCGGTACGTGCCCGAGTAGGTCCCGATGCCGACGACCACGTCGCCGCCGTCGATGACCTCGTCGATCGCCACCGTGTAGTCGTCCCATTCGTCCTGGATGCGCGCGAAGACGTGGGCCGTCACGGCATCCGGACCGATGTAGGTACCGGCGTACGGGAAGCCTGCGGCTTCGGTCCAGCGCACGTCGTCGGCGAACGACTCGAGCATGCCGTCGAGGTCTCCGCGGTCGTTGGCGGCATAGTGTGCGGCGATGGTGTCGGCGTTGCGCATGAGGGGTTCCTTCGTCTCGAGTGCGGATCCGGTGGCCGCGTCAGACCGGCTGCGCGTCGGGGTAGGTGACCGAGCCGAGCGGATAGATGTGCCCGCCGCCCCGCGAGTGCTCGGCGTCGCCGTCGCCGTTCAGACCGAGGAAGATGCCGGTCGTCATCAGCTGGTAGCCGAGGTCGTGCAGCCAGACGCTGGCGACCGCGATGCGGAACTCGCGGAAGCAGAAGAGGTAGAGGCCGTCGGCGAACTTCCAGACCGTCGACAGATCCATGTCGCCGTGGCCCCGCTGCACGCCTTCGAGGCACTGCCACGCATAGCGCCGACTCGAGATGTACACGTGCTCGTAGAGATGGTGAGGGCTGTAGCGGTAGACATTGCGGGTGCCGATGAGGTCGCGGCTCGGGCCCGGCACCGCACCGGTGGCCGCGCCGCGATCGGTCGTCGCCGCCCAGAAGTCCTGTCCGACCTGCGGAATGCCCGCGACGGCCGCCGCGGCGATGCGCGATCGCACGACCGTCGCACGGTGCGTCGTGGTCGAATAGACGACGGTGATCGCCTCGCGTTCGCGACTCTCGAGCGGGATGTTGACGAAGACGACGTCATCGCGCACCGTGACGGCGTCGTAGGGGTCGATGCCGGTCGAGCCGAGACCCGACCAGGTGACGGCCACGGCGTCGAACGAGAGGGACAGCGGGGAACCGTCATCGAGTGTCAGCGTCATGGCGGTGCCGGAGAGCGAGGCGTTCGGCAGGCGGAACGTGTCGATCCCCGCGGCGAACTCGTCGTAGGTGCGCCATTCGTCGAGCGCGGGATCGGTCGAGACAGGGGCGGTCATGAGGGTCCTGACGTCGCATGCTGCGGAGCATCCTCGCTCCGGGCACCGCGTCCTCGCGGTGTGCTTGCCTCATGCTCCGGCGGCGCACGGCATCCGTTCAAGGGATGCGACACCATCGCGCGCCGAGAGTCAACCGGCGTGCCCTCCGGGGCAAGGGCATGCCGCAGGGTCAGTGCGCGGCGCGGTATTCGCTGGGGGAGATGCCGAACGCCGTCTTGAACGCACGGCTGAAATGCGCGGCATCCACGAACCCCCACCGCGCGGCGACGGCCGCGACCGGACGGTCGGCGAGCATCGGGTCGAGCAGGTCGCGTCGGCACTGCTCGAGGCGCCGGGTGCGGATCCACGTCGAGACCGTGACGCCCTGCTCCTGGAAGAGTCCGTGCAGGTGCCTGGTCGAGATGAAGTGCGCCGAGGCGATTGAGGCGGGGCCGAGGTCGGTGGAGGCGAGGTTGCGGTCGATGTACGAGCGGATGCGCTGCACCAGTGCGCGGTGCGGATCGGCTGACACCTCATCGAGTCCGAGCTCCCGCGTGAAGACCGTCGTGACGAGATCGAGAGCGCTGTGGGCCAGGCGCGCTCCCGTGGTTCCGGCGAGCTGATCGAGGTTGCCGGCGAGCTGCGTCAGGTAGGGGACGACCATTCCGCCGAGCCCACCCTGTCCCGAGATCCGCACGGCCGTTAGCTGACCGACCATGTCGGCCGGGAGGCTGATGAGGTGCTTCGGGAACATCACGACCATGGTGCGGAAGTCGTCGTCGAACACGAGGGAGTAGGGGCGATCGGTGTCGTACACGGCCAGATCGCCCGGCTGCAGCACGGCTTCGCGGTCGTCCTGGATCAGCATCCCGGTTCCGGCGAGCATCAGGCTGAGCTTGAAGTACGACCGGTCGCTGCGCGCGATGAGCTCGGGGGTGCGCTCGACGACGTGCGATGTCGCACGCACCTCGTTCACGTGCACCTCGTCGACGGAGGCGCCGCGGATCACGCCGCGGAAGTGGTCGGCACCCGACGTCGACACCTGCAGCGGGACGAACGACTCGGAGACGGCCGCTCTGAATTCGCTGATGTTGCGCGCGACGAGCGTGGACACCGACTCGGCGGGGGCTGCGGGCACACCGTTCATGATTGACTACCTCGGGTGGTGGAACGACGACGTTGTATACGATCCGTGTCGTGATGCTACCACCGGCTCGTTCAGAACCGCGAGGCTTCTGCGATGCCGACGGAGGGCGGCCGCGCGAGGCTCGGCGCAGCGTCCGGGGGAGGGCGAGGCTCAGCGCAGCGTCCGGGTGGCGTCGGCCGTGCGCTGCAGGGCGTGCACCGAGTGGGCATGGCGCTTCTGCGCGACCCCCACGAAGAGGCAGTCGACCAGGGCCAGCTGCGCGATCCGGCTGACCATGGCCCCGGCACGCAGGCGGGGTTCTCGCGCGTGGCTGAGCAGAGCGTGATCGGCCTCCGCGGCCAGGGGGGAGTCGGATGCGCCGGTGACGCCGATCGTGGTGCTCGCCGCCGATTGTGCGGTCTGCAGGAAGAGCAGCGTCTCGCGAGTCGTGCCCGAGTGGGAGAAGCCGATCGCCACGGTCTTCTTGGCGCCGAGCGCGGCTGCGGCGCTCGCCTCGTGCGCGTCGGTGAGCACGATCGCCGCATGACCGATGCGCAGGAGCTTGTGGCCGAGGTCGGCCGCGACGAGACCGCTCGCGCCGATGCCGAAGAGCAGGATCCGGTCGGCGTCGTCCACCGCATCCACGGCGGCGGCGAGCACGTCGTAGTCGACGCCGGCGATCGTCTCCTCGATCGCGAGCAGCTCGAGCGCCGCCACCTTCGCCGTCGCCTCCCGGAGGGAGTCCGCGGCCGAGATCTCGGCGCCGAACCCGGTCGACGCGGGGAAATGCGCGGACTCTCGCCCGAGCTCGGTGGCCAGAGCCATCCGCAGCGCCGCATATCCGTTCACGCCGATCGCGCGGCAGAAACGCACGACGGAGGCGACCGAGGTCGAGCAGGTCGCGGCGATCTCCGTGATGGTGCTGTCGACGACGATCGTCGGATCGTCGGTGATGGTGCGGGCGATGCGCGCGAGCGACGGCGGGAGATTCTCGGCCGCTGTCGCGATCGTCGTCTGGATGCTCATCGCTCTCCTGCGTCCTGGCGTGTCGGGAAGGGGTGTCGGGAGACGCCCCGGTGGTTGTGAACAATTATTCCACGCCGGGTGCTCATTGCGTAGACTATTTCCATGCCTTCCCCCTCCGCCGTCGTGGCCGTCGATCTCGGCAAGTCGCGGTGCCGTGCGATCGTCTCGGAGTCGGATGCCGTCACCGGCCGGCGATCCGGCCGTCGCCCCCTCCATGAAGGTGTCGGCGCGCCCGGCCTGGCTGCGACCGGTGGCGTCACCGCCGCGCTCGAATCGATCCTCCCGCTGAGGGCTCGTCTGGACGTACCGATCTCGTCGATCTCCGTCGGCGCTGCCGGAGCGTGGACCGCGCCGACCGCGGCATCCGAACTCGCTCGGCGGCTCGCCGACACCTTCGGCGTCCCCGTCGTCGTGACCTCCGACGTCGTGTCGGCGCACGCCGGTGCCCTCGGCGGCGCCGGAGTGCTCCTGATCGCCGGCACAGGCGCGGCCGCCCTCGGAATCGACGGCAGCCTGAACGACGACGACGACGACGACGACGACGGCGGCGACGACGGCGGCGGGACGGGTGGTGGCCGCGCCGTCCTCGTGGACGGCTGGGGGCCCGAGCTCGGAGACTTCGGCAGCGGCTCGTGGCTCGGTCGCGAGGCGCTGCGCGCGGTGCTGCGAGCATCCGTCGGCCTCGGGCCGAGTACGCGACTCACGGATGCCGTGGCGATCCCGATCGGCGCACCGTCCGCGATCCACGCCTGGCTCGCAGACGACGGCCCGCTGCCCCGACGACTCGCGACGCTGGCCCCGCTCGTGCTCGATGCCGCGGAGTCCGGTGACGGTGTCGCCGCCGATATCGCCGCAGAGGGCATCCGCCTCCTCGCCGCGTCGGCGACCGCCGCCTCGGCGCGCGGCGGGTCATCATCGAACGGTGCGTCAGCATCGGGTGGCGATGCGGTGGCTCTGCACGGCGGACTCACTGAGCATGTCTGGTTCCGTGCCGCGCTCGAGGCGGCCATGCGCGCTGCCGGACATGCCGTGGTCGTCTCCGCCGGCGATGCTCTCGACGGCGCGCTGCTGCTCGCAGACCGCGCCGATCTTCCCCATGAAAGGTTCGTGCATCGTGCCGAATGAACACGCCAGATTGACCACGCTCCTCGACGTCCTGTCGACCCTCGGAACCGAGGCCTCGACGATCGAGCGCGGCGATCTCGACCTGCTCGACACGATCGAGCTGGTGGATCGAATGAACGCCGAGGATCGGCGCGTCCCTGATGCGGTCGCCGAACGCCGCGCCGAGATCGCGGCTGCGGTCGACGGCATCACGGCGCGATTCCGCGAGGGGGGACGCCTGATCTACATCGGTGCGGGCACCGCCGGCCGCGTCGGCGTGCTCGACGCGAGCGAATGCCCTCCCACCTTCGGCACCGACCCGTCGATGGTGGTCGGGCTCATCGCCGGAGGCGAGACGGCGATTCGGTCTGCGGTCGAGAACGCCGAGGACGACGCCGATGCCGCGGGCCTGTCACTGCGCGAGCTCGGACTCACCGAGCGGGACACGGTGGTGGGGATCTCCGCCTCCGGGCGCACGCCGTATGTCGTGGGAGGCCTGGAGTTCGCTCGGGGAGTCGGCGCGCTCACCGTCGCGATCGCCTCGAACGCGGCATCCGACATCGGCGCGGTGGCGGACATCGCGATCGAGGTGGTCACGGGGCCGGAGTTCGTCTCGGGATCGACGCGCCTGAAGTCGGGCACCGCGCAGAAGCTCGTCGTGAACATGCTGACGACACTGTCGATGATCAAGCTCGGCAAGACGCATCGCGGGGTGATGGTCGACCTTCTCGCGACGAACGAGAAGCTGCACGCCCGCTCGATCCGCACGGTCACCGAACTCACGGGTGCCACCGTCGACGAGGCCAAGGCGGCCGTCGCCTCGGCGGACGGCTCGGTCAAGCTCGCGATCCTCATGCTCTCGACCGGAGCATCGGCGGACCGCTCGGCCCAGGCGCTCCGCGCCGCGGACGGCATGCTGCGCGTCGCCATCGCCGACCTCTCCTGAGAGAGGAGGCCTTCGATCCGCACTGATCCACGCTCACGCGCTCTGACGCGGTTGCGAGCTCCCGCGAGGAGCGCCCGAGGTGAGCGATACGTGGACCGGGTCGCTCGGGTCAGTGGCCGCAGGTGCAGGATTCGCCCCCACCGCAGCATCCGGGCCGTGCCGAGCCGTGCGCCTGCGAGGACGGCGGCACGTCCATCGCGGGATTCTGATCGAGGAAGCCGTTCGGTGTGAACCGGAATCCCGCGTAGTCGACGGGCATGATGGGCCAGTCCTCGGGGCGGGGGAAGTGCGTCAGGCCGAACGTGTGCCACAGCACGATGTCCTCGCCGTCGAGCGAACGATCGCCGGCCGAGTATTCGGGCAGACCGGATCCGCCCTGGTGCGCGTTGGGGTATCTCCCGGCGGGCCAGTTCTGACCACGCTCGTGCTGCGTCGCCCACAGGTGCTTGGTCGCGAACGTGGCGCGGGCGGCGACGGATGACGCGGGATCGGCCATGAGCAGCGCGGTCGGTTCGGGGATCAGGTGGTACGCGGTCGGGCGCCCGACATGATTCGTGCGCGTCGTGCTCTGCACCTCCCAGGCGCGGGCCACCGAGGTGTCGGCCTCGCGCTGCGCCTCCAGCTCCGTGCGGAGCTGCGTCTCGGACCAGGTGAAGGCGTTGCCGAACGGATTCTCCGGACCCATCGGGACGCGCTGCGCGTCGATCTCGAAGAGGCGGTTCTCGTCGCCGTCGATCGCGACGTCGAGTCGCGCGCAGAACAGATGCTGATGCACGGGCGCGAACACCCCCGGTGCGAGTTCGGTCGCGTGCTTCTGACGCACACCGGGTTCTCCGGCGCCGGCGAACACGATGCCGGTCGCCTTGGCCACCACCTCGATCGAGCCGTCGAGCGAGAAGTTCCAGTAGAAGCCGTAGTCGTAGTTGCCGATGGTCGAGAAGTACGAGATCACGAATCGTCGCGAGCGTCGTACCTCCGAGCGCCCCGCCAGGTCGGTGTGCTTCCAGAGGATGCCGTAGTCCTCCTCGTGCATGCAGACGACGTTCGGGATGCGCACGGGGTTGCCGTGATCGTCGGCGACGTAGCCGTCGAGATAGCGGATCACGCCCAGGCAGTCGCATCCGAGTTCGAGGTGGTTCGCGTTCTTGCCGAGCAGGTACTCGCCCGCGTCGAAGTAGCTGATCCAGAATCTGCCGGGGGCGGTGTCACCGTAGGGCACGACCATCTCGGGCACGCTCGCGCGGCTGAGCACCGAGCGTCCGTCGAAGGCGACGTCGTGCAGCACGAGACCCTCACGGGCGTTGAAGCTCACGCGCATCGACCAGTTCTCCCACTCGACGAGCGATCCGGTGACCGCGAAGCTCGGCCCTTCAGGCTGGGTGATCTCGATCGGCTTGAGGGTCGTGCGTGCCGCGCCCTGCACCTCGGAGTAGTAGTTGCCGTGGCCGGCGGGAACCGGCACGTCGCCCTCGTCGTCGATGCGGATCACGCTGCCCGCGGTCAGGTCGATGTGCACCACGAGGCCTTCGACCGGATGCGCCCAGGGCGAGTCGTTCTCGTCGTACTTCAGGAAGGTGAGCGAGCGGATCACTCGGCGCCCCACCTCGTCGGCCCGGCCGGTGTACCCCGGGGCGAGAGGTCCGCAGAAGGCAAGTTCCCTGTGCTCTGCGAGACCGCGCCGCGTCATCGCGGCCTGCCATTCGGGGGAGCTCTTGACGATCTCCTCCGCACGGGCGTACTCCTCGAAGAGGTACTGCGGCTGTCCATACGGCGGGGCGTCGTTCGGTACGCGCTCGGCGTGCAGCACCTCGCCGCGGGTGATCGAGACGATGACCTCGGTCGCGATGCCCGTCGCCGTGTCGAGCAGTGTCGCGTCGACGCGTCGGTCGATCGGCGCGCCGGGCTTCCAGGTCGCGAGCTCCTGCTTGGTGGGCTCGTCGGGCAGGAGCATCGGCACCCGTACGGTCTCGCCGAGCAGGCCTGCGGATTCGAGCACCGCCCGGGCCGCGGCGATCTCCTCGCCGGTGAGCGGGTCGAGCGGGTGCGGCGTGGGGATCCGGTCGATCGTGACGGGCTGGGGATGGGACATCGTCGTACCTCACTATTTCGAGCGAGTGCTCAATAAACGGATTGGCATGATGGTACGCCGATGCGGCCGACGCGCACAAGAGTGTCGGGGGAGAGGATGCCGGGTGGGGCGGTGCGGGGCGAGCGGGTGGCGAGGCCGTGTGGTCGGGTCGGGTGTTCAGACCCGCCAGGGCGAGAGGACGCTGTCGAGCACCGCGAGGTGCGCATCCGCGCCGTGCGGCTCGGTGACCTCGATCACCTGCTGCCCGTAGGTGATCGACCGCAGCAGCGACATGAGCGCATGCTTCGGCGTCGCCGGCGACAGCTCGCCGTCGGCGACCGCTTCGTCGAGGGACTCGCTGATGACGTCCTGCCAGGTCGCGAAGGTCGGTGACCCTGCATCCGGGCTGGAGGCGAGTGCCGTCAGGCGGCCCCAGAAGCCGACCACCACGTAGGCCTCGGTGCGGGTGCCGTCGTCGACGGGAAGGACCTCGCGCATGAGCGCGTCGAGTCTGGCCAGGCCGCGCAGTCCTGCGGTCATTGATCGGATCCGCTCGTCGGTGCGGCGGGTGATCTCGGTCGCTGCGGCGCGCACCACATCGTCGAACCCGTCGAAGTAATGCCAGAGCGATCCCGTCGCCACGCCGAGCTCCCTGGCCACCGCGCGCGACGACACGGCCTCGTGCCCGTCGCGTGCCGCCACGGCGAGAAGCGCCTCGGCGATCTGGCGTCGGCGCTGATCGTGATCTACGACACGGGGCACCCGCCCATCCTGCCGCATCGCGCGGAGTCTCGCTATTTTGAGCAACTGATCAATATAATCTGAACCGTGGAACCTCTCCTCCCCGCAGCATCGTGGCTGATGGCGCTCGCCGCCGTCGTGTCGGCTGCGGCATGCCTCGGCGTGTGGCGGTCTGTGCCGTGGCAAGGACGACAGAGCGCCCTGATCATGGCGGCGGCGATGATCATGATCCCGGCCGGCGGCGGCGACGCGATGATCGGTCTCGTGCTCGGGGTCGTCCTTCTCGTGTCGGCGATGCTCGGCACCGCCGGTGTGCGCGGAACGCCTGCGGCCACCGCGTGCTGT
The DNA here is from genome assembly GCF_040302605.1 of Microbacterium sp. NPDC097977. NCBI lineage: Bacteria > Bacillati > Actinomycetota > Actinomycetes > Micrococcales > Microbacteriaceae > Microbacterium > Microbacterium sp. NPDC097977. Next base: position 68,769 of record NZ_JBEOUR010000007.1, on the reverse strand, counting down.
CACCGTGCTCTGGTGTCGCTCGTGATGGCGATCTGCTCGTTCGAGAGCCTGTCGACGGGAGGGCGGGCGGTCGAGGCGGGCGGTCACGGCGCGCACGGGCTCGACGGGGTGCTGTCCGTGCTCGTCGTGGCCGGGGTGGTCGCCGTGGTGCTGTGGACGGTCGTCTGCGAGTGGGTGCTCGCCCCCGTGCATCGGGGGCGCACCGCCCGCCTGCTCGCCGTCGAGTCCTGGGCGATGGCGGTCGGAGTCAGTGTGATGTGGCTGAGATTCTGACCGACGGGGTGTGTGACAGGACGCGTCAGTGCGCTCCGCCGAGCTCGATCAGCACGACGCCCAGAGCGATCAGCGCGACCCCGATCGCCATCATGACCGAGAAATGATCCGTGAAGATCACCCTGCCCAGGATCGCCGTGATCGCGACGCCGGCGGCGGCCCATACGCCGTAGGCGACGCCCACCGGCATCCCCATCGCCAGGATCGTGCCGAGCAGGGTGAACGCGGCGAGATAGCCGACGACGATCACCGGGATCCATCGACGACGCCGCAGGCCCTCCGATGCGCGCAGGCTGAGAGTCGCGGTGACCTCGCTCGCGATCGCGACGACGAGGAGCGCCCAGGTCACGAGGTCGCCTCGGCGGGTGTCTCGCGCACGTGGGATCCGATCTCGACGAGCAGCACGCCGACCACGATCGCGCCGATTCCGATGATCTGCACCGTTCCGAGCAGCTCGCCGAAGAGCACCGTGCCCAAGATGGCGGTGAGCACGACGCCGATGGCCGACCAGATGCCGTAGGCCACGCCCACCGGCATCCCGCGGTCCAGCACGATCGAGAGCAGCCACAGCGAGCCGGTGTAGCCGATCACGACGGGGAGCAGCCACAGCGGATGCGCGAAGCCCTCGGCGGCGCGCAGCGACAGGGTGGCGCTGACCTCGAGGACGATCGCGATCAGCAGCGGCGGCCAGGCCGAACGGCGTGGGCGATCTGTCATCGGGTGCCTTTCGACGAGGGCGTGCGCGCGGTGTCCGTGGAGGCGTGCGTGGGGGAGAACGCGTCGGATGCTCGCATGATTCCCTGTCGGGCAGGTGAACGGCGGGATGCGACGCCGCGATTTCTGAACACTCGCGCATGACGCGTACCCTGGACGCATCCCCCGAAGTTCACCCGGCAATCTCGCGCGCCGGCGACCTCGGCGCGCTCACACATGCAAGGACGCAGATGAACGTACCCGCCGCACCCCACGACGACTGGATGGCGCGAGAAGAGCTGGCCGAGCGGATGATCCCGCTCATCGGCGCGCTCAAGCGCGAGCGTGACGTGGTCACCTCGCTTCACGGACACCGCCTGCTGGGGCTCTCCGCCACGGGCATCGTCGAAGTGCACGATCGCGTCGCTCAGCTCGGCCATGGACAGATCGTCGTCGACGACACCCTGGCGGTGCTCGAGGCCGTGCACGAGCTCGCACCGGGCGCGTCGTCGCTCGACCTCGCGCGTCTCGTCGAGGGGCATGCCGAGAGCGGTCTGCCGCTCGACGCGTATCTGGCCGATGTGCTCGCGCCCGCGGTCGGGGCCGTCGCCGCCGCCCCCACCGACGTCGTGCTCTACGGTTTCGGCCGGATCGGCCGTCTGCTCGCCCGCATCCTCATCGCCCACACCGGCGGGGGCAGCGGCCTGCGCCTGCGCGCGATCGTGGTGCGGCGGGGGGCCGAGAACGACCTCGTCAAGCGCGCGTCACTGCTGCTGCGCGACTCGGTGCACGGCCGGTTCGCCGGCTCCGTGACGGTCGACGAAGACGCCGAGCAGATCATCGCCAACGGCACCCGGATCCAGGTCATCTACTCCGACGACCCCTCGGCGATCGACTACACCGCCTACGGCATCCATGACGCGATCGTCGTCGACAACACCGGACGCTGGCGCGACGAGGCGGGGCTCGGCCGGCATCTGGAGTCGACCGGCGTCGCGCGGGTGCTTCTCACCGCTCCGGGCAAAGGTGCGCTGAAGAACATCGTGCACGGGATCAACGACGTCACCATCGACCCCGACGACCGCATCATCACCGCCGCATCGTGCACGACGAACGCGATCACGCCCGTGCTCAAGGCGGTCGACGAGGCGTATGGCATCGTCCGCGGGCATGTCGAGACGGTGCACTCGTTCACCAACGACCAGAACCTGATCGACAACTTCCACAGCGGCGACCGCCGAGGCCGCTCGGCGGTGCTGAACATGGTGATCACCGAGACCGGGGCGGCCAAGGCCGTCGCCCGGGCGCTCCCCGAGCTCGAGGGCAAGCTCACCGGCTCTGCGATCCGCGTGCCCACGCCCGACGTCTCGCTGGCCGTGCTGCACCTGAGCCTCGAGCGGCCCGCGGTCAGAGACGAGCTCAATGACTACCTGCGTCGTGTCTCACTGCACTCGAAGCTGCGCCAGCAGATCGACTACGTCGAGAGCCCGGAGGTCGTCTCGACGGACTTCGTCGGGTCGCACCGCGCCGGGATCGTCGACGGCCTCGCGACCATCGCCACCGACACGGACATCGTGCTCTACGTCTGGTACGACAACGAGTACGGATACTCCTGCCAGGTCATCCGCGTGCTCGAGGTCATGGCCGGTTCGCACCCGATCGTGCTGCCGGAGCGGCGAGAGGTCACGCTGCACGGCTGAGCGACGCCGGGTCGCAGCGGGGTGTCGCAGGCCACGGGCATGATGAGGGTATGAAGACCTCGACCCTGCTGTCGGAGCGTCTGCGCTCGCACCGGCTCAGTGCCCCGGCGCGTTCGGTGACCGACGCGGCGGCGCACATGCTCGCCGTGCAGAGCCAGGACCTCCTCGCCGGTCGATGGGCCCTGGCGTGCCGCACGGGAGGAGAGCCCCCGTTGCGCGCGGTCGACCGGGCGTTCGAGCGGGGAGACCTGGTGCGCGCGTGGACGATGCGCGGGACCCTGCACATCATCCCCGCGCGGGATCTCGGCTGGGTGCTCTCCGTGACCGGTCGGCGTCAGCGTCAGCAGGCCGCCACGAGACGACGCGATCTGGGGATCGACGACGAGATGCTCGACGCGGTCACCCGGGCGATCGTGCCTCCGCTCCGAGACGGCGGCGCGACGCGCGCCGAGCTGTTCGACCTGTTCCGCGGGGCGGGAGTCGACCCGACGGGGCAGCGGGGGATCCACCTGCTGGCCGAGCTCACACTGCGGGGGCTCCTGTGCCAGGGGCCCGTCGTCGCGCGCCCGGGAATCACCCGCGAGCAGCGGTTCATGCTGGTGGCCGAGCACATCCACGAGCACGGATCGCCCGATGATCCGCTCGCCGAGCTCTTCGTCCGCTTCATCGACGGTCACGGACCCGCCGGGATCGAGGACTTCGCCTGGTGGTCCGGCCTCACCCTCGGGCAGTCTCGCGAGGCCCGAGAGCGTGCGGCGGGTCGCGTCTCCGTGGTCGACGACGGGGTCTTCGTCTCTCTGCGGCGTCCGCGCCGGTCGGCCGCAGCGCCTGACGTGCTCGCTCTCGGAGCCTTCGACGAGTACTACATCTCGTACGCCGACCGTACGGCGGTGTGCCGGCCGGAGGACCTCGCCGCGGTGGGGCCGGGCAAGAACGGCATGGTGCGGGCGACGATCCTCGCACACGGCAGGATCGTCGGATGCTGGACGCACGCGAGCGCGTCACACGGCTCCCCGGCCGAGCTCTTCGACCCCGTCCCGGGCGAGGGGCCGATCGACGACGCGGTCGACGCAGCGCTCGCCCGCTTCACGCGGTTCGTCGAGGGCTGAGCGGCCGCTCCGGCTCACTCGTCGGCGTGACGGGAGAGGAAGTTGTAGACCTCGTTGTCGTCGACGCCGGGGAACGCGCCGCGGGGGAGCGGAGAGAACATGTGGGTGTGCACGCGCGCGCTCGGCCAGGCCTTGCCGTACCAGCGCTCGGTGAGGTCGGTGGAGGGGCGGCGGCAGCAGGCCTCGTCGGGGCAGGTCGACACCGCACGGTCGGCGGTCTCGCGTCCGCGCCACCAGCGTGCGTCGTCGAAGGGCACGCCGACCGTGATCGAGAACTCGCCGTCCGTCGACGCACCGGTCTGGGTCGAGCACCAGAAGGTTCCCGAGGGTGTGTCGGTGTACTGGTGGTGCTCGTTCGTGCGGTTCTGCTGGGTGAACGCCGCTCGCGCCTGGAACCGGCGGCACACGCGCTGGCCCTCCACGGATCCTGTGACATCCATCGGCAGGGGCAGACCGTCGTTCTCGTAGACGCGGGTGATGGCGCCCGTGGCGTCGACGCGCAGGAAGTGCAGTGACATGCCCAGGTGCTGGGTGAGCAGGTTCGTCATGCGCATCCCCGCGGCCTCGTGGGTCACACCGAACGCGTCGCGGAAGTCCTCGACCGCGAGGTTGCGGTCCTTCTTGGCCTGCTGCAGGAAGGCCACGGACGCGGTCTCGGGCATCAGGCAGGACGCGGCGAAGTAGTTGATCTCGAGCCGCTGCTGCAGGAAGTCGGCGTAGTCGGTGGGCGGGGTGTGGCCGAGCAGGCGGTGCGCCATGGCCTGCAGCGCCATCGACCGCAGGCCGTGACCGCCGGGGATCGACGCCGGAGGCAGGTAGATGCGGCCGTTCTCGACATCGGTCACCGACCTCGTCGAATGGGGCAGATCGTTGACGTAGATGAGCTCGAAGCCGAGCTTCTCGGCCATGATGCTCACGGTGCGGTGCGTCAGCGCACCCTGCACGTGACCCGCCGAGCGCAGCTGCTTCTCGGCGAGCTTCTCGATGTCGCCGAGATAGTTGTGCTGTTCGCGCATGCGCAGTCGCAGCTCGGTGTTCGCGCGTCGCGCCTCCTCCGGGGTCGCGATGGCCTCGCGCTCCCGGCGCTGCAGTTCGCGGTGCAGACCGAGCATCGACTCGATCGTCTCGTCGCTCATCCCCTTCGTCACCCGCACGGGGGCGATCCCGAGCTGACGGAACACCGGGCTCTCCTGGGCGCGCTCGAGTTCGATCTCCAGCGCGGCGCGCCGGTTGGGCGGCTCCGCGGAGATGAGGTCGGTGACCTCGGTGCCGGTCGCCTGCGCGATCGCCTGCAGCAGGGAGAGCTTGGGCTCGCGCTTGCCGTTCTCGATGAGGCTGAGCTGGGATCCGGCCACGCCCACGAGAGCGCCGAGCTCGTCGAGCGTGAAGCCCTTCTCGAGACGCCGATGACGGATGCGGTGCCCGAGGGTCGCGAGATGAATGCCCGATGTCGCCATTCCTTGATCATATCTAAAGAATGCATTTTCTTATACGCGCAATTAGCCGAAAGTCCGTCGTGATCGCGAAGAAGATGGATGCAACGCCCCCGACATCAAGGAGCAGTCATGGCGATCGCCGAAGTCTTCACCCCCCGAGCAGCATCCGTCGCACCCGTGCGCGCCTTCGGGACGGCACCGACGTATGACACCCCCGCGATGGCGGAGCTCCGCGAGTGGGTCGACGAGATCGCCGCCCTCACGCAGCCGGACTCGATCCACTGGGTCGACGGCTCGCGCGCGGAGAACGACTGGCTGCTGCGCGGCATGGTCGCCGAGGGCAAGCTCATCAAGCTCAACCCCGAGTGGCGTCCCGGCTCGTACCTCGCCCGCTCGCACCCCAGCGACGTCGCCCGCACCGAGGGCCGCACCTTCATCTCCTCGGAGCGTGAAGAGGACGCCGGGCCCACGAACAACTGGGCGCCGCCCGCGCAGATGCGCGAGAAGATGACCGAGATCTTCGAGGGGTCGATGCGCGGACGCACGATGTTCGTCGTGCCGTTCTCGATGGGGCCGGTCGGAGGGCCTCTGTCGCACATCGGCGTCCAGGTCACCGACAGCGCCTACGCCGTCACCTCCATCGGGATCATGACACGCGTCGGCGACGCCGTCACGCGACAGATCGCCGACGGCGCCCCGTGGGTCAAGACCGTGCACTCCGTCGGCGCGCCGCTGGCCCCGGGCGCTGCCGATGTCGAGTGGCCCTGCAACGACGACAAGTACATCGTGCACTTCCCCGAGACGCTCGAGGTGTACTCGTTCGGCTCCGGATACGGGGGCAACGCGATCCTCGCCAAGAAGTGCTTCGCGCTGCGCATCGCGTCGGTGATCGCCCGTGACGAGGGCTGGCTCGCCGAGCACATGCTGCTGATCCGGGTGATCGATCCTGCAGGCAAGGCCTACCACGTCGCCGCCGCTTTCCCGTCGGCGTGCGGCAAGACGAACCTCGCCATGCTGCGTCCGACGATCCCCGGTTGGCGCGTCGAGACGCTGGGCGACGACATCGCCTGGATCCGCCCGGGCGAGGACGGCCGCCTCTGGGCGATCAACCCCGAGGCCGGATTCTTCGGCGTTGCACCGGGCACCGGCGAATCGACCAACGTCACCGCGGTCGAGACCCTGTGGGGCAACACGATCTTCACGAACGTGGCGCTGCGCCCCGACGGCGACGTGTGGTGGGAGGGGCTCACGGATCAGGCCCCTGCGCATCTGACCGACTGGGAGGGAAACGACTGGACCCCGGATTCGGACCGTCCGGCCGCGCACCCCAACTCGCGCTTCACGGTCTCGGCCGCGCAGTGCCCGCAGATCTCGGAGGACTGGGAGGAGGCCGTGCCGCTCGACGTCATCCTGTTCGGCGGACGCCGCGCGACCAACGTGCCCCTCGTCGTCGAGGCGACGGACTGGACGCACGGCGTGTTCCTCGGCTCGAACATCTCCTCCGAGCGCACGGCCGCGGCCGAGGGCACGGTCGGCGAGCTCCGCCGCGATCCGTTCGCCATGCTCCCCTTCTGCGGCTACAACATGGCCGACTACTTCGGCCACTGGCTCTCGGTCGGTCGCGGCCTGAGGTTCGACCGCGCACCGCGCATCTTCCAGGTCAACTGGTTCCGCCGCGGTGACGACGGACGCTTCCTGTGGCCCGGATTCGGCGACAACTCGCGCGTCGTCGACTGGATCATCCGCCGCATCGCGGGAGACGTCTCCACGGTCGACAGCCCGATCGGCCGTCTGCCGATCGTGTCGGATCTCAACCTCGACGGCATCGATGTGCCGCAGGCCGACCTCGACGAGCTGTTCGCCGTCGACGCCGAGGCCTGGAAGCACGAGGCCGACCTCACTGAGGAGTTCTACGACACCTTCGGCGAGAAGGTGCCGGCGGCACTCCGCGCCGAGCTGGCGTCACTGCGCTACCGCCTCGACAAGGCGTGACAGACCGGGCGCCGGTTCGGGGGAGCCGGCGTCCCACCCTTCCCCCGACCCGCGAGGGCGGGACGTCGGAGACGAACCCATGGCTGAGTGGTCTCCGGCATCCCGCCCTCGCGTACTTCTCTGTGCGGGGTCTCGCGATCAGGCGAGCAGCTGGTGCCGGGCCAGGTCGCGGTAGAGCGGCGTCGACTCCACGAGCTCGACGTGCGTGCCCTGGCCGACGACGACGCCGTCCTGCAGCACGACGATCAGGTCGCTGTCGACCACCGTCGACAGCCGGTGCGCGATCACGATGAGCGTGCGGTCGGTGGAGACCGCGTCGATCGCTTCGCGCATGCGCTGCTCGTTCACGCCGTCGAGCGATGACGTGGATTCGTCGAGCAGGAGGATCGGTGCGTCCGTGAGCAGGGCACGGGCGATCGCGAGGCGTTGACGCTCTCCGCCCGAGAGCATGACGCCGTCCTCCCCGACCGGGGCCGAGAGGCCGAGCGGGCTGCGTTCGAGCACGTCCCCGAGGTTCACCGCGCGCAGCACCTGTTCGCACGCCGCATCGGAGGCATCGGGCGACGCGAGGCGCAGGTTGTCGGCGAGGGTCCCGGCGAGCGTGGGAGCATCCTGCTCCACATACCCGAACTGCGCCCGCAGCTCATCGCGCGGGTACGTGCGCACATCGTGCCCGTACAGGCGGATCGAGCCGCCCGTAGGGTCGTAGAAACGCTCGATGAGCGACAGGATCGTGCTCTTGCCGGCGCCGCTGGGACCGACGAGTGCCACGCGGGCACCGCGTGGCACGGCGAACGAGACGCCGCGCAGCACATCGTGCCCCGGGCCCGAGGCCTCCGCGTCGGTCGTCTCGAGCGTGTCGGTCCGCTCGAGATGCGCGTCGGCGAGCAGCGTCTTGGCCTCCTTCGCCGCAGCCTGGCGGGCGGCGACGACGTTCTCGGGATAGCGGAAGCGCACATCCCGGAACTCGATGGCGGGAGCCGCGGGGTCCGCCGCGTCGCGGGTGACCGACGATGCGGTCTCGGCATCATGCTGTGTCTCGGTCGGCAGATTCAGCACCTCCTGGATGCGGCCGAGCGCGCCCAGCGCCTGGTTCACCGAGGTGATGGCGCCGAAGGTCGTCGCGAGCGGCATCACGAGCATGAACAGGAACAGGATGAAGGTGATCAGCGACGCGATCGTGATCGTGCCGGCCGCGACCCGGAATCCGCCGACGCCCAGCACGACGAGCATCGACACCTGCAGTGCCACGCCCGCGATCGGCACGACGAGGGAGGAGATCTTCGCGATCCGCACGCCGATCCCGTACGCCTCCGACGCGAGCGTCGACACCGACGCGGTCTCGCGCTCGGTGGCCCCCGAGGCTCGGACGGTGCGGATGGATCCCACGGCCCGCTCCACACCGGAGGCGAGCTCTCCGACCTTCTCCTGCTGGGCCGTCGACGCCGTGCGGATGCGGCCGCTGAGTGCCACCACGACGACCACCGAGACGCCGATGACGACCACGATGAGCAGCAGCAGCACCGGGTCGATCACGAGCATGGCGATCAGCGCGCCGAGGAACAGGATCGCGCTGCCGACGGCATCCGCCAATCCCTGGGTGAGCACGGCGTAGAGCAGCGTCGTGTCGGTGCCCACCCGTGAGACCAGGTCGCCGGTGCGGCGAGCATCGAACTCGCTGATCGGCAGGTGCAGGATGCGGGAGATCAGCTTGCGCCGGCTGGAGTAGACGACCGCCGTGCCGGTGCGCTGCAGGAGGTAGTGCTGGTACCCCGAGATGATCGACGACACGACCACGAGACCGATGAGCACCCACACGATGATGCCGAGGCCCTCATCGGACTGCACGGCCTCGATGACCTGACCCACCAGCAGCGGCTGGGCGAGGGAGGTGGCCGCGCCGAACACGCTGAGCACGGCGACGACGATGAGCGTGCGCCTGTGCTCGAAGAGGAAGGGGAGGAGCTGGCGGAAAGTGGCGCGCGGGCCGTCCTGGTGCGCGCCGCGTCCGCGTCGGCGTGGTGTCGCCGTGCTGGACATGCGGGACCTCGATCTGCTGGGGGAGTAGTTCGACCGTACTTCGTGCCGCGGCCGATTCTGTGGATGGGCTGTGCGCGTCTCGTGATGCGAGACTGGGGCGATGCTGGCTGCACCGAGACCCGTCCCCGGCGACCATGTCGCCATCCTCTCACCGGCCTTCGCCGCTCCGGCCGTCGCACCGCAGATCCACGAGCAGGCGATGCGCCGGCTGCAGGATCTCACCGGTCTGATCCCCGTCGAGTATCCGACCACGCGTGAGCTCGATGCGACCCCCGAGGCGCGCGCCGCCGACGTGAACGCGGCTTTCGCGGACCCGCGCATCCGCGCCATCCTCGCCACCATCGGCGGCGACGATCAGATCCTCGTCGTGCCCCACCTCGACGCTGCGCTCGCGCAGGCCGATCCCAAGCCCTTCCTCGGCTACAGCGACAACACGAACATCCTCAACTGGCTCTGGGGGTTGGGCATCCGCGGGTACTACGGCGGCTCCACCGCCGTGCACCTCGGCCCCGGACCCGCGGTCGACGACGTGCATCTGCGGTCGCTGCGCGGAGCGTTGCTCGACGGCGGCGACATCGCGATCACCGAACCCGGGGAATCGGAGGATGTCGGCCGGCGCTGGACGGACCCGCGCGCACTCACCGAGTACGGCGATCGCATCCCGACGCCGGAGTGGACCTGGGCGGGCCCCGCCGCGCGAGTGGAGGGGCGCACCTGGGGCGGATGCCTCGAGGTGATCGATCAGCTGGCGCTCGCCGACCGGCTGCCCACCCCGTACGAGCTGCGCGGCGGCATCCTGCTGCTGGAGACGAGCGAGGAGCGCCCGGCGGCGAGCTGGGTCGCGCGCTGGCTGCGCGGACTCGGCGAGCGGGGGATCCTCGGCGCCGTCGCCGGAGTGGTGGTGGCGCGACCGCCGGTGAGCGACTTCGACTTCCGGCCGTCGGCGGAGGAGGCAGGCTCCCTGCGTGCGGCGCAGCGTGACGTCGTGATCGAGACGGTGGCGCGATACAACCCGGATGCCGTGGTCTGCGTGGGTGTGCCCTTCGGCCACACGCGTCCGCAGTGGATCGTGCCGTACGGCGGTTCGATGGTGCTCGACGGCGCCGCCAGGACGCTCACGGCCTCGTACTGAGAGCGAGGATCCTGGCGTGGGGCGGAGCGGACGGCGTGCGGGAACCGGAAAGGGCGGCACCACCGAGGAGGTGCCGCCCTTTCTCCTGACGGGCCGTGTCAGCGCCCGGCGGCGGTGACGCCGAGGTCCTCGTCGTAGTCGTTGTCCTTGGTCTCCTTCGAGAGGAAGAGCGCGATGAAGGTGAGCACGCCCATCGCCGACAGGTAGAGGCCGACGAGCCAGGGCGCGCCGTCACCGAGCTCCCACAGCCACAGCGCGACGATGGGAGCGAGCGCGGCGCCGAGGATCGACGACACGTTGTACGAGATCGCGGAGCCGGTGTAGCGCACGTTCGTCGGGAAGAGCTCGGGAAGCAGCGCGCCCATCGGACCGAACGTCGCTCCCATCAACATGAAGCCGAACACGAGGAACGCCTGGGCGAGCGCTCCCGTGAACTTGGGGTCGACCGCGGGCAGCAGGAAGGCGTTGAAGGTGAGACCGAACACGATGATGAGTCCGGTGACCCACATCAGCAGCCTGCGGCGCCCGATCTTGTCGGCGATGGGACCGGAGAGCAGCGTGAAGACACCGAAGAACACCACGCCGATGATCTGCATGAGCACGAAGTCGGTGTAGCCGAATCCGAGGCCCGGGTAGAACTGAGACGCGAAGGCGGCGGCGTCGAAGTCCTTGCCGGTCGCCTCGGCGGCGGCCTGTGCTGCGGCCGACGCGGTCTCGAGCGAGGCGGGCTTGGTGCCGTAGGCGAGGGTGAAGTTCGTCATCAGGTAGAACAGCACGTAGGTCGCCAGCATGATGAACGTGCCGAGGATGAGCTGCCGCCAGTGGTGACGGAAGACGGTGGCGAGTGGCAGCTTGCGGATCGCGCCCTTCTTCTCGGCCTTCGTGAAGGTCTCGGACTCGACGAGCTTCAGCCGCACCCACAGTCCGATGATGACCATCACGGCGGAGAACAGGAACGGGATGCGCCAGCCCCACGACAGGAACGCCTCGGACTTGAGGGCGGGGTTCTCGGAGTGCGGCAGCAGCCAGTTGATCGTGAGGAAGAGCAGGTTCGCGATGATGAAGCCGAGCGGTGCTCCCAGCTGGGGGAACGTCCCGTACCAGGCGCGCTTGCCCTTGGGGGCGTTCTCGGTGGCGACCAGCGCGGCGCCCGACCACTCGCCGCCGAGGGCGAAGCCCTGCGCGAGGCGCAGGAGCAGCAGCAGCAGTGCCGCCCACCAGCCGATCTGCTGGAATGTGGGCAGCAGGCCGATGACGAACGTCGCGATGCCCATCGTGAGCAGGGAGGCGACGAGCGTCGCCTTGCGGCCGAACTTGTCGCCGAAGTGTCCGAAGATCACGGCACCGATCGGGCGGGCGATCATCGCGGCGCCGAAGACGGCGAACGACGAGAGCAGCGAGGTCGTGTCGTTTCCGGTGGGGAAGAAGAGCACCGGGAAGACGAGCACCGCCGCCGTCGCATACGCGTAGAAGTCGTAGAACTCGATCGTGGTGCCGACGAGGCTCGCCGTGATGACGCGCGAACGCGGATTCGCCGGCGCTGTGGTCGTGCTCATGCTGCTCCTTAGATCCGAGTGCCCTGGTATACCAGGGCACCGAGAGATCCTACGCCTTTCTGAACGTTTGCTGGGTGCGTATGACATCCCGTCGCAGCGCGTGCGTAGAGTCGAATGCGGATGCCGACGCCCACGGGAGGCGAGAAGATCGTGACGACGAGACTGCTGCTGATCGCCGACACCCATGTGCCCGCCCGCGCCAAGAGACTGCCCGCCGCGGTGCTGTCGGCGGTCGAGGAGGCCGACATCGTCGTGCACGCGGGCGACTGGATCGACGTCGCGACTCTGGATCTGCTCGAATCACGAGCACGGCGGCTCGTGGGCGTCCACGGCAACAACGACGGCCCGGCGCTGCGCGAGCGGCTGCCCGAGATCGCCCGGCTGACGGTCGAGGGCGTCGAGATGGCCGTGGTGCACGAGACCGGGCAGAAGCAGCGGCGAGAGGAGCGGATGGACGCCGCCTTTCCCGGCACGGATCTGCTCGTGTTCGGCCACTCGCACATCCCGTGGGACACGGTGGCCCCGTCGGGCATGCGTCTGCTGAACCCGGGGTCGCCGACGGATCGCCGCCGCCAGCCCGTCTGCACGATGATGACGGTCGCGATCGACGCCCGACGGATCGACGCCACGCTGGTGCCGATCGCCTGAGCGCCGCTCACTCCGCCTGGCGCAGGTCCACCAGGATCTCGCTGTAGCGGGTGAGGAACGCCCGCTCGTCGAGTTTCTTGCGCCGCATCCACGACGTGACCTCGTCGTTGTGCTTGCTCGCGTTGCACGACCCGCACGCCGGCACCACGTTCTCGACCGTGTAGCGGCCGCCCCGCGATATCGGCATCACGCAGTCGCGTTGCAGCGCGGGACCTTCTGCTCCGCAGTACGCGCATCGGCCCCACGCGTCGAGCAGGACGAACCACTGCTCGTCCGTGAGATCGTTGTCGACGCGGGCAAGACGCCGCTGCCGTCGCTTGGCATAGCGCGCACGCGCGGCGGGTGTAGGCGTGGAGAACCTTCGACGAGGCACATCATCACGGTACTGCGTGCGCTGCTCATGCCTCGCTGTTGCTCGCTATTCCTCTGTGTCGCCGAGAGCGAGTGCCGAGACGAAGTCCGCGGTCGGAGCGAGCAGGTGCTCGAGTTCGAGGACGACGAGCCTGTTCGCTCCGGCGACGGTCGCGGGCGCCGGCACGAAGAGCGTGCGCTGCGGACCGTTGCGCCAGTAGCGGCCGAGGAAGAACCCGTTGACGAACGCGTACCCCTTGCTCCACGACGCGGTGTCGAGGAAGAGGTCTGCGGGGGCATCGAGGTCGACGTCCGCGACCCACGCGGACGGTCCGGCGAACGGCGCGCCCGACGGCTCTCCGCCGCGGGCGGCGATCTCCGCGGCGATCTCCGCGACATCGAGCGGTGTCGAGCGCCATCCGGTCAGGGGCGCGCCGTCGATGGTGGGGATGCCGATGAGGCCCTTCTGCTCGCCGAGCCGGTGGTCGTAGTTCACGCGACCCTGCTCTTCGACGAGGATGCTGAGCGTGCGGCCCGCGGGGACCTGCAGCGCGCGGTCGTGGCGGGCGCGCGAGAGCGTCCCGACGGTCTGGCCGTCGACGCTCACCCAGGCGAGGTCGCGCACCTCGTCGGTGACGAGAAGCCCTCCGCGGCCTCCCGGCAGTTCGACGTCGTAGCGGACGAGAGCGCTCAGGTGCTCGAGCTCGTCGAAGGTCGCCGGTGAATCGGTGCTCACGGACGCGTCGATCGCAGCATCCGTCCACGCGCCCGCAGGCGTGAGCGGCACGGAGAACGCCGGCGAGGTCGTCACGGCGGGCGGTCGCTCGTCGGGGACGGGGGCGTATCTGGCGATCACGTCGCGGAAGGCGAAGAACTTCGCCGTCGGATTCCCGGCCTCGTCGAGAGGGGCGTCGTAGTCGTACGAGGTGACGATCGGCAGGTAGCGGCCCTTGTGGTTGGCGCCGTTGGTGAGGCCGAAGTTCGTGCCGCCGTGGAACATGTAGATGTTCACCGACGCGCCGGCGGCGAGGAGTTCGTCGAGGTCGGAGGCTGCAGCCTCCACATCGGTGGTGTGGTGCACGCCGCCCCACCAGTCGAACCAGCCGTCCCAGAACTCGGAGCACATCAGGGGACCGGTGGGCTGGTGCGTGCGCAGGGTGGCGAGGCGCTCGGCGCTGCGTGAACCGAACGAGCCGGTCTTGTGCAGCTCGGGCAGGCTGCCGTCGGCGAGCATCTGATCGGTGGGCTGGTCGACCGTGGTGAGCGGGACGGTGATGCCCGCCTCGCGGGTCAGCGCGACGAGCGCCTGGAGGTAGTCCTTGTCGGAGCCGTAGGCGCCGTATTCGTTCTCGATCTGCACGAGCACGACGGAGCCGCCTCGGTCGATCTGCCGGGGAGCGACGATCTCGTAGACGCGGCGCAGGTAGTCGCTCACATCGGCCAGGTAGGAGGGCTCGGAGGAGCGGAGCTCGCGCTCGCCGGCGGTGAGCCAGTTCGGAAGCCCGCCGTTGTGCCATTCGGCGCAGATGTAGGGGCCGGGTCGGACGATCGCATCCATGCCCTCGGCCTGGATGAGGTCGAGGAATCGACCGAGGTCGTTCCACCCCGTGGCATCCCACTCGCCCCGCCGCGGCTCATGCGCGTTCCAGGCGACGTAGGTCTCGATCGTGTTCAGCCCCATCAGGCGTGCCTTGCGGATGCGGTCCTGCCACTGGTCGGGGTGCACCCGGAAGTAGTGGATGGCGCCCGAGATCACCCGGTGGGGGAGGCCGGCGCGGAGGAAATCGGTCTCGCCGATGGAGAAGGAGGTCACGATGAGGCGCTTTCGATGGGTGGGCCGGACGGGAGGATTCCCGTCCGGCCCAGACGTGCGATTACTTGTTGACGGCGAAGCCCTGCGAGTTGCCGTACTCGACCAGCGCGTCCTGCCAGGTCGTGAGGCCCTCGTTCAGGTCCGTGCCGTTCTGGTACGACTGGCCGACGGTGTCTCCGAAGATGCTGTTGCCGTAGACCTGGTAGGGCAGGTAGCTCCAGCCCTCGACGACGTCATCGGCCGCGGCCGCGAGGACCTCGTTGATCTTCTGAGCGCCGAAGTACTCCGGGGCGTCCGCGAGGAACTCCTCGCTCGAGAGCTCGGCCGTGGTGGAGGGGAAGCCGCCGGACTCGAGGAAGGTCGAGATGCTGTCCTCCGAGTTGTTCAGCCACCACAGGAAGCCCGCAGCGAGCTCGGGGTTCTTGCTCTGCGAGGTCACGGCCTGACCGCCGCCGCCGTTCTCGGCGGACGCCGGGGTGCCGTCGTAGGTCGGCATCGGCGCGACGCGCCAGTCGCCGGCTCCGTCGGGGGCGCCGGTGATGAGGTTGCCGGGCATCCAGGCGCCGATCACGAGGGTCGCGAGGCTGCCGTCGCCGAGAGCGCGGAACCACTCATCGCTCCAGCTGCTGTACGGGGCGAGCAGGTCCTCCTCGACGAGGCGGTTCCAGTTCTCGGTCCACTTCTTCGATCCGTCGTCCTGCAGATCGATCGTCACGTCAGTGCCGGAGGTGGCGAACGGCTCGCCGCCCGCCTGCCAGATCATCGAGGTGGCGAAGCCCGCGTCGCCGGTGTCGTTGGTGATGTACGCGTCGGGGTTCGCCGCGTGGATCGTCTTGGCCGCCTCGTAGTACTCGTCCCACGTGGTGGGCACGGCGACGCCGGCGGCATCGAACACGGCCTTGTTGTAGAACAGCGCCATGGGGCCCGAGTCCTGCGGCAGGCCGTAGATCGCGTCGCCCTCGGTGACGGAGTTCCATGTCGAGGCGGTGTAGTCGTCCTCGAAGTCGGCGAAGCCGTACTGCGAGAGGTCGACGAACGCGTCGCTGAGAGTGAACTGCGGGAAGGCGTAGTACTCGATCTGCACGACGTCGGGGGCGCCGGAGCCGGCCTTGATCGCGTTCTGGAGCTTGGTGTACTCGTCCTTGTTGGTGCCCGCGTTGACCACGTTGACCTTCACGTTCGGGTACTCCTTCTCGAAGGCCTCGACCTGGGCCTCCGCAGACGGCGTCCACGACCAGTACGTGATCTCGCCGCCCTTCTCGAGAGCGGCCTCGACGGAGTCGAACGAGCCGTCGCCGGCCGCGCCGCCGCCGCCGGAGTCGCCGGCGCTGCATCCCGCCAGTGCGAGCGCCGCGACGGTGCCGGCCGCGAGCACCGTGAGGGTGCGTCGGGCGGCGGGGGAGGGAAGGTGCTTCATTGCTGTGTCCTTTCGGGGGTGCGGTCCTTCATCGGACCGACGTCTTCGGTGCAGAGGATGCCGGGAGCTACTGCTTGACGCTGCCGGCGGTGAGACCTGACTGCCAGAAACGCTGCAGCAGCAGGAAGGCGATGACGATCGGGACGATCGTGAGCAGCGAGCCCATGATCACGAGGTTGTAGATCGGCTGGGAACCTGCGCCGATGGCCTGCGCGCTCCACTGGTTGAGCCCCACGGTGAGGGGATACCAGGCGGGGTCGGAGAGCATGATCAGGGGCAGGAAGTAGTTGTTCCAGGTCGCGACCACGGTGAACAGGGTCACGGTCACGATGCCGGGAGCGAGGAGCCGCATCGAGATGGTGAAGAACGTGCGGAACTCGCCGGCGCCGTCGATACGGGCGGCCTCGAGCAGTTCGGTCGGCACCGATTCCGAGGCGAAGACCCAGATCAGGTACAGCCCGAAGGGACTGATGAGAGACGGGATGATGACCGCCCAGGGCGTGTTCGTGAGGCCCAGCTCGCTGAAGAGCAGGAACGTCGGCACGGCGAGGGCGGTGCCGGGCACCGCGACGGCACCGAGGACGACGGCGAAGACGGCGCGCCGGCCGGGGAAGCGGTACTTCGCGAGTCCGTAGCCCGCCATGGTCGCGAGCAGGGTCGCCCCGCCCGCACCCACCACGACGTAGAGGAGGGTGTTGCCCAGCCAGCGGAGGAAGATCCCGTCCTGGTACGAGAACGTGGCGACGAGGTTGTCGAAGAAGGCGAAGTCGTCGGAGAACCACAGGCCGAACGAGCTGAACAGTCCGGACTGCGTCTTGGTCGAGCTGAACAGCAGCCACACGAGCGGCACGAGCGTGTACAGCGCGTAGGCGACCATGACGATCAGCAGCGTCTTGGACTTGCGCGGGGTGAGCAGGTCGTGGCGCTTCTGCGAAGGGCGGGCGAGGGGGAGTGCCATGTCAGCGCACCTCAGACTTCGAGCCGCGCAGCTGCACGACGTAGGCGATCACCGCGGTGATGACGCCCATGATGATGGCGATCGTCGCGGCGTAATTGAACTGCTGTCCCGCGAACGAGAGGTTGTACGCGTACATGTTGGGGGTGAAGTACGTCGTGATCACGTTCGGGGCGAGCGGACGCAGGATGTTGGGCTCGTTGAAGAGCTGGAAGCTGCCGATGACCGAGAAGATCGTCGCGATCACGAGGGCACCGCGGACGTTCGGGATCTTGATCGAGAAGATCGTGCGCCACGCTCCGGCGCCGTCGAGCGACGCGGCCTCGTACATGTCGGTCGGGATCGTCTTGAGCGACGAATAGAAGATCAGCATGTTGTAGCCGACGAACTGCCAGGTGACGATGTTGCCGATCGAGACCAGGATCCACTCCCTGGCGAACGGGGTGATGAGGTCGCTGCCGAGGAAGTCGTTGACGTTCGAGGTCAGACCGAACTGGTCGCCGTAGATGTATCCCCACATCAGCACCGCGACGACGGCGGGAACCGCGTAGGGCAGGAAGATCAGGATGCGGAAGAACGCCGCTCCCCGAAGCCGGGCGCTGTCGAGGGCGAGAGCCGCGGCCAGGGCCAGGACCAGCATGATCGGCACCTGCACCACGAGGAACAGCACGACGCGGCCGAAGGCCTCCCAGAACTGAGGGTCGGTGAGTGCGCGCACGTAGTTGTCGACCCCGACGAAGGCGGTTCCGCCGATGAGCTTCTCCTGGAAGAAGCTCAGGTAGAGCGCGTACGCGAGCGGGGTGAGGAACACCAGGGCGAAGACGACCATGAAGGGGCCGACGAAGGCCCATCCCTTCCAGTCGCGCTTGTCGCGCCGGCGGGTGCCGTGAGCCGCCAGGGCGACGGAGTCGTGTGTCGTCATCGACGAGAACCTTCTTACGGATCGGGCGCCCACTGCGCCGTGTGTCAACGTCAACATATTCGACGCGCTGCTAGTGTGTCAACGTCAACACATGAATGGATGATCGATCGTGACTTCGGAACAGCCGGCAGAGCCGCCGCAGCGGCGGAGAGATCCGTCGATGGAGGACGTCGCGCGCGAAGCCGGAGTCTCCGGGCAGACCGTCTCACGTGTCGTGAACGCGCGCGGGTATGTGGGCGCGGCGACGAGGGAGCGCGTCGAAGACGCCATGCAGCGCCTGGGCTACCGGCCCAACAGCGCAGCGCGCGCGCTGAGGTCGGGGCGGTTCCGGGCCCTCGGTGTCATCATGTTCTCGTTCAGCTCCTACGGCAATCAGCGCACTCTCGACGCGATCGCCGTGCGCGCATCCCAGCGGGGCTACGCGCTGACCCTCATCCCCGTCGAGTCGACGGCGAGGGACACCGTCGCCGGAGCGTTCCGCCGGCTGGAGGAGCACGCTGTCGACGGCATCATCATCGTGATCGAGGCCCACCAGCTCGATGAGGCGGAGGTCGAGATCCCCGACGGGATGCCCGTGGTGCTGGTCGACTCGAACCGCGGAGATGCGCACCCCTTCGTCGACACCGATCAGGCCCAGGGGGCGCGCCTCGCCACCGAGCATCTGCTCGAGCTCGGGCACGCGACCGTCTGGCATGTGGCGGGGCCCGCGAAGTCCTACTCCGCCGAACGTCGCCGGGAGTCCTGGGCGCAGACGCTCGAGTCACGCGGCGTCGTGGCACCCGAACCGCTGCAGGGCGACTGGTCGGCGGAGTCGGGATATCAGGCGGGGCTCCGTCTGCGCGACGATGACGGGGTCACCGCCGTGTTCGCGGCGAACGACCAGATGGCGATCGGCGTCGTCCGGGCGTTCCGCGAGGCCGGACGAGACATCCCCGGCGACGTCAGCGTGGTCGGATTCGACGGTCTGCCCGATGCCGCCCAGCTCTGGCCGCCGCTGACCACCGTGCAGCAGCACCCCGAGAAGGTCGGCGCGCTGGCCGTCGACGCGCTGCTCGCCGAGCTCGACGGGGAAGCGCGCGCGCAGACCCCGCTCGTGGGCACCGAGCTCATCGTGCGCGAGAGCACCGCGCCGCCGCGCTGACCGCAGCCGCCGACGCCTCGTCGTCTGAGAGGGCGCCCCAGCGCCAGATCGTGGCGATCGCGACGTTCGCGGCGGAGGTCAGCCGCGCAGGTCGCGCACCACGAGAGCCGTGCGCAGCGCCGCATCCGCCGCCTCTGCGCCCTTGTCCTCCTTCGAGCCCTCGAGCCCGGCGCGGTCGAGGCCCTGCTTCTCGTCGTCGAGGGTGAGGACGCCGAAACCGACCGGCTTACCCGTGTCGAGCGACACCCGGGTGAGCCCGTCGGTGGTCGCGGCCGACACGTACTCGAAGTGCGGGGTGCCGCCGCGGATGATCACTCCGAGGGCGACGACGGCATCCGCCCCACCCGCGAACGCGGCCTGGGCGGCGACGGCCAGCTCGAACGACCCGGGCACGCGGACGAGCCGGTATGCCGCATCCGCCTCGTCCAGGACGCGCTGCGCCCCGGCGATCAGCCCGTCGGTGATCACGTCGTGCCATGTGCCCGCGACGATGACGACCTTGAGTCCGCGTCCGTCGATCTTCTCGGTCCTGGGTGCTCCTGCGCCGCTCATTGCTCGTCCTTCCGTCCGTCGGCGAGAGCCTCTGCGAGCTCCGCCTCACCGATGATGTGACCCATCCGGTCACGCTTGGTCTCCAGATACTGGTGGTTGTTCGGGCCGACGCCCACGATCAGCGGCACCTGCTCGACGACATCGAGACCGAGGCTGCGCAGCTGGTTCACCTTGTCGGTGTTGTTGGTCAGCAGGCGCACCCTCGAGACGCCGAGATCGGTGAGGATGCCGGCCGCCGCCGCGTAGTCGCGCGCATCGGCGGGGAGGCCGAGCGCGAGGTTCGCATCGACGGTGTCGAGGCCCTCCTCCTGCAGGCTGTACGCGCGCAGCTTGTTGATCAGGCCGATCCCGCGGCCCTCGTGACCGCGCATGTAGATGACGATCCCGCCGTCCTTCTCGATCGCGTCCAGTGCGGCGTCGAGCTGCGGACCGCACTCGCATTTCAGCGAGCCGAAGGCCTCACCCGTCAGGCACTCCGAGTGCACGCGAACGAGGGCTGTCTCGCCCGGCTCCCCGGAGACGACGGCGATGTGGTCGGTGCCGGTCACCCTGTCCTTGTAGGCGAGGAAGCGGAAGGTGCCGTGCGTGGTGGGGACCGTGGCATCCGCACGCAGGCTGACGCGACGGCTCGCGCGCTCGGCGGACCAGCCGGTGGGGTCGCTCTCGGTGAGGTGCGCGATCAGCTGCTCGATCGTGATGACGGGCACGCCGTCGCGTTCGCCGAGCTCCAGCAGCCCGGGCAGACGCATCATGCTGCCGTCCTCGGCGACGACCTCGGCGATCGCGCCGACCGGCCGCAGCCCCGCGAGCTTCATCAGGTCGACCGCGGCCTCGGTGTGTCCGCTGCGTTCGCGCACGCCGCCGTCGACGGCGCGCAGCGGCAGCACATGCCCAGGTCGGATGATGCTCGTCGCGGTCGAGGCCGGGTTCGCGAGCACGTTGAGGGTGTGCGCGCGATCGTGGGCGCTGATTCCCGTGGTCACACCCTCTGCGGCGTCGACGCTGACGGTGTACGCGGTCGACCTGGCGTCTTCGGAGGCGGCGACCATGGGCGGGAGGTTCAGGCTGTCGGCGAGATCCGTCGGCATCGGGGCGCAGATGAACCCCGACGACCAGCGCACCGTCCAGGCGACCCACTCGGGTGTCGCGAGCTCGGCGGAGAGGATGACGTCGCCCTCGTTCTCGCGATTCTCATCGTCCGCGACGAGTACCGGGCGCCCGGCACGAAGGGCTTCGAGGGCCTCGGGGATGGTGGAAAGGCTCATCGTGAGCCTCCTTCCGGTGCTGCCCGGAACGCCAGCAGGCGCTCGACGTGACGGGCGAGGATGTCGGTCTCGAGGTTCACGCGGTCGCCGACCGCGCGGACTCCGAGGGTGGTGGCGGCGAGGGTCTCGGGGATCAGCGAGACCTCGAGCCAGTGCTCTGCCGCGTCGGCGGCGCTCACGGCGCTCACGGTGAGCGAGGTGCCGTCGATCGAGATCGATCCCTTGTCGACGACGAGCGGGGCGAGGTCGTCGGGCAGTCCGATGCGCAGAACGCTCCACTGCTCGCCGGGCCGGACCTCGAGGACGAGGCCGACTCCGTCGACGTGTCCCTGCACGATGTGCCCGCCCAGGCGAGCTCCCACCGGCATGGCCTTCTCGATGTTGACCCGCGTGCCCACGCTCGCTCCACCGAGGGCCGCGACGTCGAGTGTCTGCTTCATGACGTCGGCGTCGAAGGTGTCGGGCGTCGAACCCACGACGGTCAGGCAGACGCCCGAGACCGCGATGGACTCGCCATGAACGGCGTCGGACGCGGCGCGCGGTGCGCGCACCGTCAGGCGCCATCCGTCGCCGGCGGGCGCGATCGCCGTGATCTCGCCGATCTCCTCGATGATTCCCGTGAACATCAGGCGGCTCCTTCTTCGGTGCGCGGATCGGTGTGCGGTTCGGTCTGTGGTTCGGTGCCGAGCGTGGATGCTGTGCCGAGCGTGGATGCTGTGCCGAGCGTGGATGCTGTGTCGAGCGTGGATGCTGTGTCGAGCTCGGGATGCGCGACGGCCAGCAGGTCGACGCCCAGCGGCACCCACTCGTCGATCGTCAGCCGGTGCGCGCCGCCGATCGACGTGACGCCGATGTCGGTGAGGGCGAGCCGATCACCGCCCAGCAGTACCGGGGCGAGGTAGACGAGCACGCGGTCTGCGAGGCCCGCGGCCACGAAGGCGCTGGCCACGGTGGGGCCACCCTCGACGAACACGCTCTGGATCCCGCGCTCGTGGAGGTCAGCGAGGACAGCGGACAGATCGTGCGTGTCGTGGAAGATCGGCGGGTGCGGATGGCGGCGGATCGCGGCGTCGTCGGGTGTGGGGCGCGCGCCGATCACGACGGGGACGGGCTGGTGCGCGTACAGCGTCTCGCCGTCGCGTGCCGTGAGCGAGGGGTCGTCGGCGCGCACGGTGCCCGTGCCGACGACGATCGCGTCGGCGAGAGAGCGGCGGCGGTGCACGTCGGCGCGGGCGACAGGACCGGTGATCCACTGGCTGGTGCCGTCGGATGCCGCGGCCCGACCGTCGAGCGACTGCGCCCACTTCACGGTGACGTGCGGGCGCCCGAGATGCTGGGCCGTGAGCCATCCGTCGATGATCGCGTGCGCGGTCTCGGCCTGCTCGCCGGAGTCGACGCTCACTCCCGCCGCCCGCAGCCGCTCGGCTCCGCCGCCGGAGACCTCGCCGGGATCGTCGAGGGCGTAGACGACACGGGCGACGCCCGCCTCGATGAGGGCGAGCGCGCACGGCCCGGTGCGGCCCGTGTGGTTGCAGGGTTCGAGAGTGACCACCGCGGTCGCGCCTCGGGCAGCACCCGGTGCGAGCTTCGAGAGCGCGTCGACCTCGGCGTGCGGGGTGCCCGCACCGTGATGCCAGCCCTCGGAGAGCACGCTGCCGTCGGGGGAGAGGATGACCGCGCCCACCTGCGGGTTCACACCGCGGGGGCCGAGCGCCGCGAGCTCGAGCGCTCGGGTCATCGCCCGGCGTTCCGTCTCGTTCACTGCCATCCGTCGTCCTCTCTGAGGCTCCGGGGATTCCCTCGAGGGGAGAGGCAGACAGAACGTGCGCGCAGCGGCGCACCGTGCTGCCTCCCTTCCGGACTAGCGAGGCTGGGCCTCGCACCACCGTCGGTCCCGGAATTCCACCGGATCGGCATCTCGGAGAACCGAGACGCTCGCGGACTGTCACCGCCGGTTCGGATTCTCACCGACCCCGGAGCACGTTGTTGCTCTGAGTGTACTCAACGCGTCCTGGTGCATTTCATTCCGCGTCGGCGTGCTACTTGAGCAGTCGAGACAGCCGACGATCCGCGAGCGGCTTGCCGCCGGTCTGACAGGTCGGGCAGTACTCGAGCGAACGGTCGGCGAAGAAGACGCTGCGCACCGTGTCGCCGCAGACGGGGCAGGCCTCGCCTCGTCGCGCGTGCACCTGCATCCCGCGCCGCTTGGCGTCTTTGAGGTCGGCCGGCGGCTTGCCCGACGCCTCGGCGATCGCCTCGGTGAGGGTGGACTGCATGGCGGTGAAGAGCCGATCGACCTCCTCGTCGCCCAGCGTGGCGGCGATCGCATACGGCGACATCCGAGCGGCGTGCAGGATCTCGTCGGAGTACGCGTTGCCGATCCCCGCGATCACGCTCTGGTCGCGCAGCAGACCTTTGATCTGGGTCCGACGACCGTCGAGCAGCCCGCCGAACGCCTCCCGGGTGAAGCCGGTCTCCAGAGGATCCGGTCCGAGGCGGGCGATGCCGGGAACCTGCTCGGGGTCGCGCACGACGTATACAGCGAGGGACTTCTTGGTCCCCGCCTCCGTGAGATCGAAACCGCTCTCGGCGTCGAGCGCCACGCGCACCGCGATCGGCGACTTGCCCGGCTTGATCGGCGTCGTGGGCAGCGTCTCATACCAGCGAAGCCACCCGGCCTTCGCGAGATGGAACACGAGATGCAGGTCGGTGCCGCACGAGAGCACGATGAACTTGCCCCGTCGAGAGACACCGGTGATCTTCGCGCCGTGCAGCGCGGTGTTCGGCGGGTCGTAGGTCTTGAGGGCGGCGATCGCGCCCACGCTCGTGCGGATGATGGTGCGCCCCACCGCTCGCTCCTCGAGGAACGAGGTCAGGCCCTGGACTTCCGGCATCTCAGGCATGCGCCCATCCTGCCACCCACCGCCGACACCCGGCCAGGGCAGGCGGATGCTAGAGGATCGGCCACTCCACCGGGGTGCGGTCGTCGGTCGCGAGGAGGCCGCCGAACCAGCCGTCGTCCCGGCCGCGATCACTGGTGAGAGCGCTCCTCCCCAGGCCCTCGTAGCGGAAGCCGAGGGCTCGCGCCGAGCGGGCCGAAGCGATGTTGCCGGCGACGGCGCGCCACCCGATCCTGGCGAGGCCGAGATCCTCGAATCCCCAGTCGATGACGGCGCGGGCGGCCTCGACCAGGTAGCCGTGGCCCCGCGCCGGGGCTGCGACCCAGTAGCCGAGCTCGGCGTCCCCGCCGGTGTGGTGCTCGTGGATGTGGTGCAGCCCGATCGAGGCGACCAACTCGCCGTCGCGGTACGCGCACCAGATGGTCTGACTGCCGTCCGCCCACCATTCCCCGATCAGGCGGACATATCCTTCGCCGTGCTCCCGCGTGTACGGGCTCGGCACGGTCGTCCAGCGCGGGATCTCGGGGTCCTGGCACGCTGCCGTGATCGCCGCGACATCGGACGCGTCCGGCGTGCGCAGGACGAGACGCTCCGTGGTGAGGATGACCGGTTCCATCCGTGCATCCTATGAGGGGAGAGGCGACTGCCCGAGCTGCGGACCCCGTGTCGGTGGCCGCGGCTAGGCTTGTCCGGTGACTGTGCCGGGGATTCTGCGCGCCTTGGAAGAGGCCTCTCTTTTTCGTGACGCCCTGACGTGGGCCCAGACCGATGCCGACCTCGGCCTGGTCGACGGGCTCGACGCGCCGACGCTCGCGGGGCTGCTCGACAGGCGGCGTGCCGCGGGGCATCCGGCCGCGCTGCTGACCGTCGTGCCGACGGGGCGACGGGCCGAGAGCCTCGCCGCGGCGCTCGCCGCGTACATCCCCGATGCCGAGGTCGTCACCTTCCCGGCGTGGGAGACGCTGCCGCACGAGCGACTCAGCCCCAGCCCCGACACCGTGGGCCAGCGCCTGCAGACCCTGCGTCGCATCGCCGACTGGTCGGGGGACCACCCGCTGATCGTCGTGGCGTCGGTGCGCGCGGCGCTGCAGCCGATCGCCGGGAACCTCGGCGAGATCCCCCCGCTCGACCTCAGGGCGGGCGGACGCGGCCATGAGCTCGAGCGTGTCGTCGAGCAGCTGGTCGAGCGCGCCTACTCCCGCGTCGACATGGTCTCGCGACGTGGCGAGTTCGCCGTGCGCGGCGGCATCCTCGACGTCTTCCCCGCGATCTCCGAGCACCCGTTCCGCATCGAGTTCTTCGGTGACGAGATCGATCAGATCCGAGCGTTCTCCGTCGCCGACCAGCGCTCCCTCCCCGGGGCGATCGAGGCCGTCGACCTCCCGCCGAGCCGCGAGCTGCTGCTGACCCCCGACGTGCGCGATCGCGCCCGCGCGCTGATCGCCGGGTTCCCCGCGATCGCCGGCATGCTCGAGAAGATGTCCGAGGGCATCCCCGTCGAGGGGATGGAGTCGCTGCTGCCCGCCGTCTCGGGGCCGCTCAAGTCGCTCGCCGAATATCTGCCCGAGGGCAGCGCGACGGCCGTCGTCGACCCCGAGCGCTCCAGCGCCAGGGCGATAACGCTCGGTGAGACCAACCGCGAGTTCCTCGACGCGGCGTGGAGCGCGGCCACCTCCGGCGCCTCGGCGCCCATCGACCTCGGCGCCGGGGACTTCCTCACCATCGCGCGGCTGCGCGAGGTCGTCCGCGACCGCGGTGGCGTGTGGTGGCGGCTGAGCCCGTTCGCGATGGGCGGCGAAGACGCCGAGACGATCGACGCGACGGTGATCCCCTCGTTCCACGGCAACGTCGACGGCGCGATCTCGTTCGTCGACTCCAAGGTCGCGGAGGGCTGGCGCGTCGTCGTCATCGCGACAGGGACGGGTCTGGTCGATCGTGCGCGGGACGTGCTGTCCGACCGCGGCGTCGCGGCCCGCGTCGTGGCGGAGCTGATCGCGGCCCCCGATGGCGGCGTCGCGACCCTCGTCTGCGGATCTGTCGAGGCCGGCTTCCAGATCGCCGAGGCGAAGCTCGCCGTCCTCACCGACAACGAGTTCTACGGACGCACGATCGGCGGCGACCAGCGCGTCGTCAAGAAGCTCGCGTCGCGGCGCAAGAACGTCGTCGACCCGCTGCAGCTCACGCAGGGCGACTACGTCGTCCACAACACGCACGGCATCGGCCGTTTCGTCGAGATGACCCAGCGCGAGGTCTCCACCGGGGGCCGCAACGCGACCAAGTCGGTGCGCGACTACCTCGTGCTGGAGTACGCCCCCTCGAAGCGCGGCTACCCGGGCGACAAGCTCTTCGTGCCGACCGATCAGCTCGATTCGCTCTCGAAGTACGTGGGCGGCGAGGGGCCGACACTGTCCAAGATGGGCGGCAGCGACTGGTCGCAGGCCAAGGGCAAGGCCCGCAAGGCGGTGCGCGACATCGCCGTCGAGCTGGTCAAGCTCTACTCGGCCCGCATGAGTGCGAAGGGGTACGCGTTCGGCCCGGACACCCCCTGGCAGCGCGAGCTCGAAGAGGCGTTCCCGTTCGCCGAGACCCCGGATCAGCTGCAGACGATCGATGAGATCAAGGCCGATATGGAGCGCCCGATCCCGATGGACCGCCTGCTCTCCGGCGACGTCGGCTTCGGCAAGACCGAGGTCGCGGTACGAGCGGCGTTCAAGGCGATCCAGGACGGCAAGCAGGTCGCGATGCTCGTGCCGACGACGCTCCTGGTGAAGCAGCACCTCGAGACGTTCACCGAGCGCTTCGCAGGGTTCCCGGTGAAGGTGCGTCCGCTGTCGCGGTTCCAGACCGACAAGGAGGCGCGGCTGACCCTCGACGGCCTGCTCGACGGCACGGTCGACATGGTGATCGGCACGCACCGCATCCTCACCGACCAGGTCATGTTCAAGGACCTCGGGCTGATGATCATCGACGAGGAGCAGCGCTTCGGCGTCGAGCACAAGGACACGCTAAAGAAGATGAAGACGAACGTCGACATCCTCGCCATGAGCGCGACCCCCATCCCGCGCACGCTCGAGATGGCGGTGACCGGCATCCGCGAGATGTCGACGCTCGCGACGCCACCGGAGGACCGGCATCCGATCCTCTCGTTCGTCGGGCCCCGCAGCGACAAGCAGATCACCGCGGCGATCCGTCGCGAAATCCTCCGCGAGGGGCAGGTGTTCTTCGTGCACAACCGCGTGCAGTCGATCCAGCGCGTCGCCGCGCAGCTCGCCGAGCTCGTGCCGGAGGCGCGCATCGCGGTCGCTCACGGTCAGATGGGCGAGCACGCGCTCGAGCAGGTCGTCGACGACTACTACGAGCGCAAGTTCGACGTGCTGGTCTCGACGACGATCATCGAGACCGGTCTCGACATCTCGAACGCGAACACCATCATCATCGACCGCGCCGACAAGTACGGCCTGAGCCAGCTGCACCAGCTGCGCGGACGCGTCGGTCGCGGTCGTGAGCGGGCATACGCCTACTTCCTGTACGACGAGATGAAGCCGCTCAGCGAGACCGCCGCGGATCGTCTGCAGACCATCGCGGTGAACAACGATCTCGGTTCCGGCATGCAGGTGGCGCTCAAGGACCTCGAGCTGCGCGGAGCGGGAAATCTGCTCGGCGGCGAGCAGGCCGGTCACATCGCCGGGGTCGGCTTCGACCTCTACCTGCGCATGATCGGCGAGGCCGTCGCGACGTTCCGCGGCGAGGACGTCGAGTCGGGTCAGGAGCTGCGGCTCGAGCTCCCCCTGGATGCGCGCATCCCCGAGTACTACATCGACAGCGAGCGGCTGCGCCTCGAGGCGTATCAGAAGCTGTCGGCGGCGTCGGCGGCCACCGCGAAGGACGACGCCATCGACCTCGTGATCGACGAGCTCACCGACCGCTACGGCACCCCGCCCGCCGAGGTCGAGGGACTCATCGCGGTCGCCCGACTGCGCCGGCGAGCCGCGCGCGCGGGACTCGCCGACGTCGTGGTGATGGGATCGAACCTGCGCATCGCCCCGGCCCGGCTCGAGGATTCGATCCAGATGCGTCTGCGGCGCCTGTACCCCAAGGCCAAGCTGGTCTCGGGCGGCGAAGCGCTGGTCGTGCCGATGCCCACCGTGCCCGCCGCGGTCGGCGTCGGACTCGAGCCGCTACAGGATGCCGAGCTCCTCGACTGGGTCGGGCAGCTGTTCACGGCGATCTTCCCCGAGCCCGCCCCCGAGCCTGCTCCGGAGCCCCTCCGGGTCTCGTGAGGGCCGGCCGGGGCCCTCGTGAGGGCCGAGGCGTCAGAGCGAGAAGCCGCCGTCCGACGTGAGCACCTGTCCGACGATCCACGAGCCGGCATCGGTGCAGAGCCACCCGATCAGCTGCGCGGGGTCGTCGGGGCGCCCGACCCGGCCGAACGGGGTGCCCGCGATCCAGTCGGCGACCCCGGTCAGGTCGCGGTCGGTGGTGTCCTCGTCGAGGTACCCGGTGTTCACCGGACCGGGGTTGACGGTGTTCAGGACGATCCCGACGTCGAGCAGCTCGGCGGCCGTCGACCGGGTGATCCCCGCGAGGGCGGCCTTGCTGGTCGCATAGGCGATCTCTCCGCGCATCGCGCCGTGTCCCTGGCCCGAGGTCATCCAGATCACGTGCCCGGTGGGGTTCGCGAACGGGCCGAGTGCGTCGATCCGGTCGCCGGGGCGGGCATCGGCCGTCGCCGGGCGGCCCAGCTCGGTCCGCTTCCGCCGCGCGAAACCCGCCGTCAGCAGCAGGCTGGCGCGGGCGTTGGCCTGCCAGTGCGCATCGAGGTGCTCGGCCGTCATGTCGAAGATCGAGCCGTCGCCGCCGCTGCGCGCCTGATTGCAGACGACGATGTCGAGCCGACCGGTCAGACCGCAGGCCGCGTCCAGGAGCGACTCGACGGCGTCGGCGTCGCGCAGGTCGGCATGCAGGTCGCCCATCACCGCACCGGGTGCGAGGGACTCCCGGATGCCGTCGCGCACCGCATCCAGATCGTCGCCGCCCCAGGGGTGATCGAGGTCGTGCAGGCGGTAGTGGTGCAGGAAGACGCTGGCGCCGAGGGCTGTGAGAGTGCGAGCGGTCGCGAATCCGATGCCGCGACGGCGCGAGACGCCGGTGACGAGCGCCGTGCGTCCGGCGAGGGGAAGAGGGTGTGCGTGCATGGGCGTGCCTTTCGATCGTGGTGCCGGGGCGCGCGTGGATGCGGCCCGACGGCAGGGGGAGGATCGAGTCACCGGCATTGCATGGGCGTCAGCGTAGCAGCAGCGATCCCGGGCACCTCCTGCCGCGGCCTTCTCGCGGTGCACGCCGTCGCACTACGCTGGCGTCATGTTGTACGAGCACCTCGGGGCTCGGCCCCGGATCCATGACTCCGCCGTCATCGCTCCCACCGCCGTGATCTCCGGCGACGTCACGATCGGCCCGGGATGCCAGGTGCTGCACGGCGCCGTGATCACCGCCGAGGGCGGTCCGATCACCATCGGGGCGCACGTCATCGTGATGGAGAACGCGCTGATCCGCGCCACCGCCGCGAACGCCGTGCACATCGGACCCCACACGCTGATCGGCACCCTGGCGAGCATCGCGGGCGCGACGGTCGGCGAGCAGGTCTTCTTCGCATCCGGAGCCCGCATCTTCAACGGCGCCCTCGTCGGCGACCGCTGCGAGGTGCGGGTGAACGCGATCGTGCATCGGCGCGCGGTGCTGCCCGCCGGAACCGTCGTGCCGATCGGGTGGGTCGCCGTCGGCGATCCGGTACAGCTGCTCTCGCCCGACCAGGACGAGGCGATCTCGGCCGCCCAGCCCGAGCTCGACTTCCCCGGGCACGTGTTCGGCGTCGACCGGGACACCCCCGACCTCATGGTGCAGCTGACCGAGCGCTACGGCAGCTCGCTGGCGCGCCATGCCGGCGACGTGCGCCTCGACGACGACGCGCGCCTCGACCGCGACGTGCGACATGCCGGCGACGTGCGCCTCGATGGCGACGGACGTGCGGCGGGCCTCGGGTGAGCGAGGAGACGGGGCTCGTCCGACCCGATGTCACCGCGGCCGACGCGGCGCTGATCGCCCGGGAGTGCTATGGCATCGCCGCCGCGGCCACCGAGCTCGGCAGCAACCAGGACCGCAACTTCGTCCTCGTCGAACCCGACGGTGCACGCAGTGTGCTGCGCGTGGACAACCCCGTGTTCGGCGATGAGACGCGTGACGCCCAGCACGCGGCGCTCGACGCCTATCGGGCGGCCGGCGTCGCCGTCCCCGCCGTGCTCCCGGGCCTCGACGGCGCGCTCACTCAGCGCTGGCGCGGCTTCGCGGTGCGGCGGAGCGAGTTCGCCGACGGAGAGGCGCTCGTCGACGCGGGATATCTCGCGCCTGTCGTGCTCGCCGAGTTCGGCACGCTCGCGGCGGCATCCGTCACCGCGCTCGCCGCCCTGGACCATCCCGGCCTCGACCGCGCGCAGATGTGGGACATGCGCGTCGCCGCGGAGCAGGTGCGACGGCTCGCGCCGTCGATCTCGGATGCCGCGCTCCGCACCGCGGTGGTCACGGCGGCCGAGGAGGCGACGGCGGCCCTGGAGCACGTCTCTGCTCGCCTGCCGGTGCAGCCGATCCACGGCGACCTCACCGACGACAACGTCACCGGGCGCCGCGGCGACGACTCGCGCCTGCATCCGCACGTCGTACTCGATCTGGGCGACCTCGGTCTCGGATGGCGGGTGGCCGAACTGGCGGTGTGCGTCTCCTCGATGCTGCACCACGAGCCCGAGCGACCGCTGCGTACGCTCGAGACGATCACCGCCTTCCACGCCGATGCCCCGCTCAGCGGCGATGAGGCCCTCGCGCTCTGGCCGCTCGTCGTGCTGCGGTCCGCGCTGCTCGTCGCCAGCGGATGGAGACAGCTCGAGATCGACGGCGACAACGACTATGCGCGCGAGCGCGTCGCGGGGGAGCAGGCGATCTTCGACGCGGCGACCTCTGTTCCCCTCGTCGAGGCGACGGAGATCGTGCGGGACGCGGTGGGGTTCGGAGCCCCCGGTCCCGATCTGCCCGCGCACCCGGCTCCCGAGCTGTCGATGCTGCTTCCCGACATCGACGGCCGGGTGGTCGTGGTCGACCCCGGGGTCGAGTCCGACGAGCTCGCGGCGGGCCGCTGGCAGGCTCCTGACGCGGAGGCGCAGCTGATCGACGACGCCCATGCGCGCGGTGTGCGCGTCGCGGTGATGCCCTACGGGGTGTACCGGCTCACGCGCACGGCGGTGGACAGCGCGGATGCCGCGGCGACCTGGCCGACCGAGACCGAGCTGCACGTCGCCCCCGGGCCCTCGGTGCGGCTGCTGGCCCCGATCTCCGGCGACCTGCGTACGTCCGACGAGGCCGTCTTCCTCGCCGTGGACGAGGACTGGGAGATCGAGCTCCGCGGCGCTCACCTCGAGTCGTCGCGCACGGGCGGGGTCGAGGCCGGGGAGAGCATCGGTCGGCTCGCCGCCTCGTTCGAGAACAGGGTGATCACCGTGGGCGTGCGGCGGAGGGATGCTCCGCCGCAGCCGTCCGACCCCGCGGCGGCACGACGGGTCGCTCCGGAGCGTGTCGCGGCGTGGCGCCGGTTCACCGCCGACCCCGCCCCGCTGCTCGGACTGCCCTCGCACGCGCAGCGCGATGAGGCCGGCGATGAGCTGCGGCGACGCGAGCGCATCTTCGCCGAGGCGCAGGAGCGCTACTACGAGCGGCCCCCGCAGATCGAGCGGGGGTGGCGTCACCACCTCGTCGACACCACCGGTCGCAGCCACATCGACATGGTGAACAACGTCGCGGGTCTCGGTCACGGCCATCCCGCGGTCGCCGATGCGGCCGCTCGCCAGCTGCGGCGGCTCGCGACGAACTCCCGATTCCTGTTCCGCGATCTCGCCGAGTACAGCGAGCGCCTCCTCGCGCTGATGCCGGAGGGAAGCGGCCTCGACACCGTGCTGCTGGTGAACAGCGGGTCGGAGGCGGTGGACCTCGGCATCCGGCTCGCGCAGGCGGCGTCCGGGCGCCGTACGGTCGTCGCGCTGCGCGAGGCCTATCACGGCTGGACGATGGCGACCGATGCCGTGACGACCAGCGCCTACGACAACCCGGACGCGCTGTCGACCCGACCGGACTGGGTTCACGTCGCGGACGTGCCGAATCGCTTCCGCGGGACGTACCGCGGCGAGGACACCGCCGATCGCTACCTCGCGGATCTCGCCGCAGATCTCGACCGCCTCTCCGCCGAGGGCCGGGACCCCGCGGCATTCCTCTGCGAGTCCGTGCTGGGCAACGCCGGCGGCGTCGTGCTGCCGGACGGGTACCTGCGCGGGGCCTACGACCTGATCCGCGACCGCGGCGGGCTCTGCATCGCCGACGAGGTGCAGGTGGGCTTCGGGCGCATGGGCACCAGTTTCTGGGGTTTCGAGCAGTCCGGCGTCGTCCCCGACATCGTGACGATCGCGAAGCCGATGGGTAACGGGTTCCCGATCGGCGGTGTGATCACGTCGAAGCGGATCGCCGATGCGCTGAGCGACCAGGGACAGTTCTTCTCATCCGGCGGTGGCAGCACGCTGAGCTGCCGGGTCGGCCTCGCCGTGCTCGATGCGATGGTGGAGGACGACCTCCAGCGCAACGCGCACGAGGTCGGCTCCCGGCTCGCCGAGGCGCTGCGGGGGCTGGCGCACCGGCATCCGCTGGTCGGACCCGTGCACGGCATCGGCCTGTATCTCGGCGTCGAGCTCGTGCGCGACCGGGAGACCCTCGAGCCGGCCGCCGCCGAGGCGGCAGCGATCTGCGAGCGGATGCGCGAACTCGGCGTGATCGTCCTGACGACCTCCGAGCGGTCGAACGTGCTGAAGATCAAGCCTCCGCTGTGCCTGACCGCGGAGAGCGCAGACCATGCCGTCGCCATGCTCGACCGTGTGCTCAGCGAGGGATGGTGACCGCCGAGCGTCTTCGAATATCGCGCACAATCGTCATGTTAAATGCGTATTTCGAATCAGATCTCCTCTTCCGCTGAGGAAACTCCCGGGTCCATACTGATGCTCAACGTCGGACGACCCGAAGTCCGGCCTCTGCGCCGTCCCTGAAGGAGTACACATGGCCGCGAAGACCAAGCCGCTCGCGCAGGGCGGGGGAGCACTCCGACGCAATCTCGGCCTGTGGGCCATCGTCGGACTCGGGCTGGGGTACATGACGCCCACCGTCGTGTTCGACACGTTCGGCATGGTGGCACGCGACACCCAGAACGTCGTCCCGGCGGCGTACCTGGTCGCTCTCGTCGTGATGGTGTTCACGGCCATCAGCTACGGCAAGATCGCCAGCGCGATCCCGAGCGCCGGGTCGGCGTACACGTACGTGCGCGAATCGATCCACCCGAACCTCGGGTTCATGGTCGGCTGGACCTCTCTGATCGACTACGTGCTGCTGCCGATGGTGAACTGTCTCATCATCAAGAGCTACCTCGAGGCGATGTTCCCCGACGTCCCCGCCTGGATCTGGGTCGTGCTGTACTGCATCCTCGTCACCAGCATCATCTACATGACCATGCGCGGCACCTCGAACCTGAACATGATCCTGCTGGTCTTCTCGATCATCGTGATGATCGTCTTCGTCGTCCTCGTCGTCGCGCAGCTGATGCGGGGCGAGGGAGCGGCCACGATCCTCTCGGTCGGCGCGTTCCTGCACGACGACGTGACCATGGGAGCGGTGCTGATGGGCGCCACCATCGTCTGCTTCTCCTTCATCGGGTTCGACGCGGTGACGATGTACGCCGAGGAGGCGAAAGACCCGAAGATCATGCCCAAGGCGATCCTGCTGACGGTGATCATCGGCGGCGGCATCTTCCTCGTCGCCTCGTACGTCTCGCAGCTGCGCTTCCCGGACTGGAACGAGTTCGCACCCGGTGGCGACATGCAGTTCGTCGAGGACTCGACGCTGCCGATCATCGGGCAGCTGGTGGGCGGCAACGTGCTGATGGCGGTGCTGACGGCCGCCGGCTTCTGCGCGACCCTCGCCTCGGGGCTCGCCTCGCACGCCTCGGTGTCGCGCATGCTGCTGGTCATGGGACGCAACAACGTGCTGCCACAGCGGGCGTTCGGCTACATCAACCCCCGCACGCACACGCCGACCTTCAACATCGTGCTGGTGGGGGCGATCTCGCTTCTGGCGATCCCCTTCACGCTCGAGCTGATCGCCGCCTGGATCAACTACGGCGCCCTGATCGCCTTCACGTTCGTGAACATCTCGGTGATCGCGTGGTTCGCGATCCGCAAGGGTCGTCGCAAGACCCCGGCCGACATCGTCAACTACATCGTGATGCCCGCGATCGGCATGCTGCTCACCGGTCTGCTGTGGGTCAATCTGCATCAGGACGCCCTGATCGGCGGACTGATCTGGACCGCCCTCGGGTTCATCTACCTGCTCGTGATCACGCGCGGCTTCCGCAGGAAGGTCGTCGCGTTCGATGAGAACCAGGCGGTCACCGGGTACAACAAGGTCGTGAAGGTGCCTGTCGACGAGCGCTGAGTGCCCGTCGACGAGCGCTGAGTCCGGTCCTCCTCCGACGCGTGTCGGAGGAGGACCGGCGCGGGATCAGATGACGCCCTGCGCGAGCATCGCCCCGGCGACGCGCTCGAAGCCGGCGATGTTGGCACCGGCCACGTAGTCGCCGGGGACGTCGTGACGTTCGGCGGCATCGAACGCGGCGGCGTGGATGTCGGACATGATCTCGCGCAGCTTGTTCTCGCTGGCGTCGAAGCTCCAGCGCTGCCGGGAGGCGTTCTGGCTCATCTCGAGCGCCGAGGTCGCCACACCGCCCGCGTTCGCGGCCTTGCCGGGAGCGAAGAGCACCCCGGCGCTCTGGAAGGCGTCGATCGCCGCGGGCAGGCACGGCATGTTCGCGCCCTCGGAGACCGCGCGCACGCCGTTGCCGATCAGTGCGCGGGCGTGGTCGAGATCGAGCTCGTTCTGCGTCGCCGAGGGCACCGCGATGTCGACCGGCACCTCCCACACGCTGCCGCCCTCGACGAACCGGGCACCAGGGCGCCGGGCGGCGTACTCCACGATGCGCGCGCGTTCGACCTCCTTGATCTGGCGGAGCAGGTCGACGTCGATGCCCGCGTCGTCGACGACGTAGCCGGAGGAGTCGGATGCCGTCACCGGCACGGCTCCCAGCTGCGCCGCCTTCTGGATCGCGTAGATCGCGACGTTGCCCGACCCGGAGACGCCGACGCGCTTGCCGTCGAGGGAGTCGCCGTGCACCCCCAGCATCTCCTGCGCGAAGAACACCGCGCCGTAGCCGGTGGCCTCGGTGCGCACCTCGGCGCCGCCCCAGCCCGTGCCCTTGCCGGTGAACATCCCCGACTCGTGACGGTTGGTGATCTTGCGGTACTGGCCGAACAGGTAGCCGATCTCGCGTCCGCCCACGCCGATGTCGCCCGCCGGCACGTCGGTGTGCTCGCCGAGGTGGCGGTAGAGCTCGTTCATGAACGACTGGCAGAAGCGCATGATCTCCGCGTCCGAGCGGCCGTGCGGGTCGAAGTCCGATCCGCCCTTGCCGCCGCCGATGCCCTGACCGGTCAGCGCGTTCTTGAAGATCTGCTCGAACCCGAGGAACTTGATGATCGACAGGTTCACGGACGGGTGAAATCGCAGTCCGCCCTTGTACGGGCCGAGCACCGAGGAGAACTGGATGCGGTAGCCGCGGTTGACCCGCAGGCGGCCGGCGTCGTCGACCCACGGCACCCGGAACAGGATCTGACGCTCCGGCTCGACCAGTCGCTCGAGGATGCCGCCGTCGATGTACTCGGGGTGGGTCGCCAGCACCGGGGCGATCGAGCCGAGCACCTCGTGCACGGCCTGCTGGAACTCGGGCTCGTGCGGACTGCGGGCGAGCACGGTGTCGAAGACGGGCTGCACGGAATCGGCGAGCGGGTGGAAGGCAGGGGAAGACGAAGAGGTCACGCGAAAGGTCTTTCTGACGGGGGAGGACGTACGTGCGATCGTGTCGCGTGAGAGGGGCGTCGGGCCGGGAGGTTCGCCGGATCGGGGGCCGTTTTCACTCTAGCGGGCACGCCGAGGAGCACCGTCGACCACGCGTGCGCACCCGTGGTCGACGGTGCGACGGATGGATCACCCGGTGTTCTGGAGTCCGGCCGCGACGCCGCTGACGGAGAGGAGGAGGAGTCGCTTCTGCTCGTCGTCCGCTCCCGAGCCCGACGCGGCGTCGGGGTCGCGCAGCGCCCGCAGAGCCCGCAGCTGCAGGAGCGACAGGGCGTCGACGTACGGCGTGCGCAGCTGCACGGCGCGCTGCAGGATCGGCTTGTTCTCGAGGAGTCCGACGCCACCGGTGAGCCGGACGACCCACTCGCGGGTCAGCGTCATCTCGTCGAGCACGAGCTGGGCGAGGTCGTCGCGGTCGCCGAGCGCGAGATACTGACGGGCGATCCGCTCGTCGGTCTTCGCGAGGCTCATGGCCACGTTGTCGATCATCGTGTGCAGCAGCGGCCAGTCGCGGTAGGCCTCGGTGAGACGGGCCTCATCGCCGACGGCGGCGAGGGCGGTGCCGAGTCCGAACCAGCCGGCGAGGTTGATGCGCGCCTGCGTCCACGCGAACACCCAGGGGATGGCGCGCAGGTCTTCGAGCGACTCGACCGAGAGGCCGCGACGAGCGGGGCGCGACCCCAGCGCGAGCAGGCCGATCTCCTCCATCGGGGTGACCGTCGCGAACCAGGGCGCGAAGCCCTCGGCCTTCACGAGGGAGAAGAACCGCTCACGGGAGGAACGATCCATGACCGCGGCGATGTCCGCGAACCGCGCCGCGGCGTCGCTCGTGCGCTGCTCGACCGACGGCGAGGAGGCGAGCAGGGTCGCCGCGGCGACCTGGTCGATGTGGCGCATCGCGATCGCCGGCTCGCCGTAGCGGGCGAAGATGACCTCGCCCTGCTCCGTGAGCTTGAAGCGTCCGTCGACCGAGTGCGGCGGCTGGGCGAGGATCGCGGAATTCGCGGGTCCGCCGCCGCGTCCGAGGGCACCGCCACGGCCGTGGAACAGGGTCAGCTCGATGCCGGACTCCTGCGCCCACAGCGCGATCTTCGCCTGTGCCTCGTAGAGCGCGAGGTTGGCGGCGACCGGGCCGACGTCCTTCGAGGAGTCGGAGTACCCGAGCATGACCTCGAGACGATTGCCGGTGTCGGCCATCCGTGCCCGGAACTCCGGGAACGTCACGGCCTCGGCGAGGATGCCGGGCGCTGCCTGCAGGTCGGCGAAGGTCTCGAACAGCGGCACCACATCGAGCACGGGGGCGGCGTCGCCGAGGGCGTGCCGCGCGAGACGGTGCACGTTCGCGAGGTCGGAGGCCGCCTGCGTGAACGACACGACATAGCGGCCGGCGGCACGAAGACCGCGGTCGCGCTGGATGTCGGCGATCGCCCGGAAGACCTCGAGCACCTCCTCGGTCTGCGCGCTGATCGCCTCGCCGCCCTCGAGCTCGGCGAGAGCCTTCGCGTGCACCTGGGAGTGCTGACGCACCTCGAGCTCGGTGAGATGGAACCCGTAGGTCTCCACCTGCCAGATCAGATGCTGCACGCCGCCGAAGGCATGGCGCTTCGCTCCGGCATCCGCCAGCGACGACTGGACCGCCCGCAGGTCGGCCAGCAGCTCCTCGGGGCGGCCGTACCGGGACTCCTCGCCCCGTCGGGTCGCGGAGACCCGGTGCGCGAGAGCGAGCAGCACCCGGCGGTGCGGCTCGCCGGGGGAGCGGGCTCCGAGCTCCGACGCCACGCGCGGCTCGGCGTCGGCGAACGCGTCCCACAGCGACGAGACGGCCGCACTCGGCGGGGTGTCCTCGGCGTCGAGGGTGAGAGTGCGGCCGATGCGCTCGAGCGCACGCTCGAGACCGCGGAGCACGTGGTCCGAGGCGATCTGCGACGCCTCGCGCGTCACCGACGCGGTGACGAACGGGTTGCCGTCGCGATCGCCGCCGACCCAGGAGCCGATCCGGACGAACGCGGGCACGATCGGGGCGCTGGCGCCGGAGTCGTCTCCGCGCAGCGCATCGTCGATGCGCCGGTACACGTGGGGAACCGTCGTGAACAGCGTCTCGTCGAAGACGCCCATGACCGTGCGGACCTCGTCGGTCGGCGACGGCTTCTCGGCACGAAGCGGCGCGGTGCGCCACAGCGTGTCGATCTCCTCGAGCATGCGTCGGTGGGCGCGGCGCTGCTCCGCACCGTCGTCGCTGGCGGCATCGTGCTGCGTCAGCAGCTCCGACAGGCGGCGGATGCTCGACGACACGGCCCGGCGCCGCGCCTCGGTCGGGTGGGCGGTGAACACCGGGTGGAAGCGCAGACCCTCGAGGCGTCGACGCGCCTCGTCGTCGCCCACCTCGGTCTTCAGGCGCGCATACGCGGACGCGACGGTGTCGGCGGCATCCTCACGACCGGGCTGGCCGGCCCGCTCGCGCAGGACGCGCACACGCTGGTGCTCCTCGGCGAGGTTCACGAGGTGGAAGTAGCACGTGAACGCCCTGGCGACCTCGTCGGCGCGGGAGATCGTGAACGACTCGGCGATCGCGGCGGCGCGATCGAACGCGTCGGAGGTCTCCTCGTCGTACGCCTGGATCGTCGCGAGTCGCAGACGTTCGACGTCCTCGAAGAGGTCGTCGCCGCCGGCCTCGCGCAGTACCTGGCCGAGGAGGCCGCCGAGCATCCTGACGTCGGAGCGCATCGCGTCGGGGATGCCACGGCCGGCTTCGAAGCGGCCGATGATGCGGATGGCCGAGGTGTCGGTGGGCTCGGGGAAGCTGTGTTCGGGGGTCACGCTTCGA
This sequence comes from Microbacterium sp. NPDC097977, assembly GCF_040302605.1. Taxonomy (NCBI): domain Bacteria; kingdom Bacillati; phylum Actinomycetota; class Actinomycetes; order Micrococcales; family Microbacteriaceae; genus Microbacterium; species Microbacterium sp. NPDC097977. The sequence goes on along the minus strand of NZ_JBEOUR010000007.1, from coordinate 30,008 downwards.
GAGTAGCCCGGGTGGCGGGCCCGCTCGGAACTCATGACGGCGCGACGCGTTCGCAAGGTGTCCGTGACGCGTTCGCAAGGCGTCCGCGAGACCGGGCGAACTACCATGGAGGGGACATGCGCATCTCCGTGAACCCCCTTCGTGGACAGCAGTTTCCCGCCGTGCTGCTGCTGCTCGCCGCGGGCCTCGGACTGCTGCTCGCGAACCTGCCCGCACACGACGCGCTCGCCGCGGTGCTGGATCTCCGCATCGCGGTGCCGGGGACCGCGCTGGACCTCTCGATCGAGCACTGGGTGTCCGACGGGCTCCTCGCGGTGTTCTTCCTCGTGGTCGCCATCGAGCTGCGTCACGAGCTGACGCACGGAGAGCTCGACTCGCCGCGCAAGGCCATGCAGCCGGCGATCGCCGCCGCGGGCGGGGTGCTGGTGCCGATCGCCGTGTACCTGCTCATCGCCGGCGGCTCGGCGACCGCGACCGGATGGCCGATCCCCACCGCGACCGACATCGCCTTCGCCCTCGGCGTGCTCGCGATGTTCGGCCGGGGTCTGCCCTCGACCGTGCGGGTGTTCCTGCTGGCGCTGGCGATCCTCGACGACATCATCGGCATCATCTTCATCGCCGTGCTCTTCGCGCACGACGTCCAGTGGCCGCTGCTCGTCCTCGCCGTGATCGCGGTGGCGGCGTTCTGGCTCCTCAGCCGCGCGCTGCACGCCACGGGGCACACGGCGATCGCCGTCGCGATGGTCGTGGTCGGAGTCGTGACGTGGGGACTCGTCGCCGCATCCGGCATCCATGCCACCATCGCGGGCGTGCTGCTGGGCCTCGTGATGTCGCCGGTGCCCGCCGCCCGCACCAGGCATGCCCTCGAACCCACGGTCAACGGGGTGATCCTGCCGGTCTTCGCCTTCGTCGCCGCGTTCGTGGTCATCCCCGACGTCGCACTCTCCGAGCTGTCGCCGGCGTTCTGGGGCATCGTGGTTGCCCTTCCCGTCGGCAAGATCGTCGGCATCACGCTGTTCGGCTGGGTCGCGATGCGCATCCGCCCCCGGGGCACCGCTCCCGCTCTGCCCTTCGGCGACATCCTGGCGGCCGGAGCCCTGGGCGGCATCGGGTTCACGGTCTCGCTGCTGCTCGCCAATCTCGCCTTCACGAGCGACGCGGGCGTCCGCGACCAGGCGATCCTCGGCGTGCTCGTCGGCTCGCTGCTCGCCCTGGTGCTGTCGGGGGCCATCGTGTCGCTGCGCGCCCGCTCGTACCGACGACCATCGCACAGAGGCGAGGAGTGACCGTGTCCACAGAACGCGCATCGACCCAGCACGAGGATCCGGATCCGCTGAGGGCGGCGGCGGACACCATGCGCGAGGTGCGTGAGCACTGCGTATGGTCGCAGCGGATCACCCACCGCGACCTGGTCCCGTATCTGATCGAGGAGTCGCACGAGGTCATCGACGCCGTCGAGAGCGGCACGAAGGACGACCTGCGTGAGGAGCTCGGCGATCTGCTCTGGCAGGTGCTGTTCCACGCGGCGATCGCCGCGCAGGACCCGACCGACCCCTTCGACATCGACGATGTCGCCGCGACCCTGACCGAGAAGATGGTGCGGCGGCATCCGCACGTCTTCGCGGGTGAGACGGCGACCACGCCCGAGGAGGTGCTCGTGCACTGGAATGCCGCGAAGGCGGCCGAGAAACGCACGAGACGCAGCGTGCTCGACGGCATCCCGCGGGGGATGCCGGCTCTCGCCCTCGCCCAGAAGGTGGCAGGCAGGGCGGCGGGGGTCGGAGTGGACGTCGCGGGCGCAGGTGTCGCAGCGGCGGCGGAAGCGGGCGCAGCGCCGGCGGGCGCAGCGCCGGCGGGAGCCGTGCCGACGACGGAGGCCGAGCTGGGTGACGCCCTGCTCGCGCTCGTCGCGGTCGCCCGGGCGGAGGGGTGGGATGCCGAGCGCGCCCTGCGCGAGCGGCTCCGGCGTGTGGAGGATGAGGTCCGCGAGGCCGAATCGCGCCCGTGACGCCACGGGCCACCCCGGCGACCTGGGAAGATGGAGGCGTGGCTACTGTGAACCCGCCGCGCGGCATGCGCGACATCCTCCCCGCCGACAAGGCCCGCCGTCAGCGCGTCCTCTCCGTCATCCGCGACCGCTACCGGTCGCACGGCTTCGACGAGATCGAGACGCCGGCGCTCGAGGAGTACTCGCGACTGCACGCCGGGATCGGCGGCGACAACGAGAAGCTCGCGTTCAACGTGCTGCGCCGCGGGCTCGACGCCGAGGCGATCAGGGAGGCGGCCGACGACCAGGGCGCACTCGCCGACCTCGGACTCCGCTACGACCTCACCGTGCCGCTCGCGCGCTTCTACGCGAGCAACCGAGGGCAGCTGCCCGGTGTCTTCCGTTCCATCCAGATCGGCCCGGTGTGGCGCGCGGAGCGCCCCCAGAAGGGCCGCTACCGCCAGTTCGTGCAGTGCGACATCGACATCATCGGCGATGAGTCCGCCCGGGCCGAGTCCGAGCTGATGGTGGCCTCGCTCGACGCGGTCGACGCGCTCGGGCTGGAGGGCGCGACCGTGCGCATCAACGACCGTCGGGCGCTGGACTGGATGCTCGACAGCTTCGGGTTCACCGCCGAGGAGCGACCCGGCGTCCTCATCACGATCGACAAGCTCGACAAGATCGGACCCGACGGCGTCGCGGCCGAGCTGCGGGAGCGGGGCGCGGCCGCGTCGGCGGTCGACGCGTTCGAGGAGTTCCTGCGCCGGCCGCAGACCATGGAGTACAACCCGTTCGGCGAACGGCAGATCCGCAAGGCGCTGCCCGACGGCTCACCGGACGAGATCGTCGGCCACCTCGTCGGGATCGGCGAGGCGGTCGCGGCCGGGCGCGGTGCCGACGACATCCCGCTCGTCTTCGATCCGTTCCTCGTGCGCGGCATGGGCTACTACACGGGCACCATCTTCGAGCTCGCCCACCCCTCGGTGCCGTACTCGCTGGGCGGCGGCGGTCGATACGACGGCATGATCGGGCGGTTCCTCGGGCAGCAGGTCGCCGCCGTCGGCTTCTCGCTGGGCTTCGAGCGCCTGGTCGATCTGGTGACCGTCGGCGGAGACGCGGGTGATCGTGCGGTCGTGCTCATCCATGACGCCGACGTGCCGGTGGCCGAGCTCGTCTCGCACAAGGCGGGGCTCGTCGCGTCCGGAGCGCGAGTGCGCCTGGAGCGACGGACGAAGAACGTCAAGGCGCTGCTCGAGCGCTCGGCCGCCGACGGGTACACGGAGTTCGCCACGGTGTCGGCCGGCACGGTGGCGCTGGAGCTCAAGCCCCTCTCCTGAGATCGGGACATCGGGGCCCGGACTCGTTCCGGGTTCCGAATGCAGGGCCGCGGCACGGATGTCGGGGCTGAGGGGGGTGATCGGTCCTGCAGGCGCGCCGCGGTCCTGCAGGCGGTACGCCGGGATCGGACATCGGATGCCGTTCACGCGGTGTTCACGCCGGTCGGGTCGAATCGGCGCATGAGAGGACATCATCTCGTGGTCGTGGTCGGCGTCGCGGCCGTGGGGGCGGCCGCCGGCATCCGAGTCGTGCTCGCCCGTCAGGCGGCCATCGCGCGCCGCCGCATCGGCAAGCCGCTCGGCGAACGGTCGATCGATGCCGACCGTGTCTGGCGTCCCTCACTCGGCGGCGAGCCGATCGAACTGCTCGTGCTCGGCGACTCGCTCGCGGCGGGACTCGGAGCCGAGCGCCGCAAACAGACGCTCGGCGGGCGCCTCGCCAAGGGCATGGCTCGACGGATCGGATGGCCCGTGCACCTGCGCACGGCCGCGGTCGTCGGCTCGGAGTCGCCCGACCTGGCTGCCCAGCTCGCCGACCTGCCGGAGGACTACGCACCGCACGTCGCCGTGATCGTGGTGGGCGGCAACGACGTCACGCACCGGATCCCGGTCACGGTCTCGACGCAGCACCTGCGCGACGCGATCCTGCGTCTGCGTCGGCGCGGCGCCGAGGTGGTCGTCGGGACCTGTCCAGATCTCGGTGCGCTGCGTCCGGTTCCGCAGCCGTTGCGCCGTCTGGTGTCCAGCATGTCGCGCAGGCTCGCGGAGGCGCAGAGCGAGACGGCGCTCGCCGCGGGCGCACGTCCGGTCGATCTCCGTCGTGCCGTCGGTCCGATGTTCTTCGACGATCCGGACGCGATGTTCAGCATGGATCGCTTCCATCCGAGCCCGCTGGGCTACCGGCGCACGGCCGAGGCGCTCCTCCCGACCGCGTGCGATGCCGCGGAGGCCGCGCTCCGTTCGCGTCGTCGAACCGTGGGCTGAACCGCAGGCCTCGGCCGCCTCACACTCCGCGCCCTCCCACCCCGCGCCCCTCACACCCCGCGCCCCTCCCACGCACCCCCCGCTCTCCTGATCAGCGCGTCAGCCGCAGCCGGATCATCCTGGCGAGCACCCCGATCAGCACCACAGCCGTCCCGACGATCGAGGCCAGCACCGGCAGCGAGTTCACCAGCAGCAGGCAGCCGAGCGCCCCGACGACCTGCAGCGCGCGGGGATGACGGCGCGCGGAGCCCTGCTGACGGAAGGCCGCGGCGTTCGCGATCAGGTAGTACAGCAGGACGCCGAAGGAGGAGAACCCGATCGCGTCGCGGAGATCGGCGACGAGCACGATCGCGACCACGATGACGGCGATCAGGATCTCGGCTCGTCGGGGCACCTGCCGGCGTTCGTCGACCTTCGCGAAGAACGAGGGCAGGTCCTTCTCCCGTGCCATGGCCAGCGTCGTACGCCCGATCCCGGTGAGGAGTGCGAGCAGCGCCCCCAGCGAGGCGGCCGACGCCGTGATCCGGACGATCGGGGTGAGCGCGGCCCACCCCGTGGAGGAGAGGACGTCGGCGAGCGGTGCCGTGCTCACCGCCGCCCCGCCGCCGAGGGTGAGGAGCACCGTGACCGCGACCAGCAGGTAGACGATGACGGCGCCGCCGAGAGCGAGCAGGATCGCCCGGGGAATCGTGCGCGCGGGATCGACGACCTCCTCGCCCAGGGTGGCGATCCTCGCGTACCCGGCGAAGGCGAAGAACAGCAGACCCGCACCCTGCAGCACCCCGTATGCCGTGGCATCGGGCAGCGGAACGGGGGATGCCGCGGATGCCGTTCCGAGCCCGACCGCGACGACGACGGCCAGTCCCAGCAGCGAGCACACCACGAGGATGCGGGTGACGAGAGCCGTGCGCGTCACACCGAGGCAGTTGACGACCGCGAGCGCGACCACCGCGGCCACGGCGACCGGAACCCGCCAGCCGTCGGGTGCGGCGTATGCGGCGAACGTCATGGCCATCGCCGCACAGCTCGCGATCTTGCCGATCACGAAGCTCCATCCGGCGACGAAGCCCCACCACGGGCCGATCTCGGCACGCGCGTACGCGTAGGTTCCTCCGGCCACCGGATGCACGGCGGCGAGCTGCGACGACGCGGTGGCGTTGCAATAGGCCACGATCGCCGCGATCACGAGCGCGATGAGCAGGCCGCTGCCGGCGACTCCGACCGCCGGAGCCCAGACCGAGAAGACGCCGGCGCCGATCATCGAACCGAGTCCGAGGGCGGTGGCGTCGCCGAGCGTCAGGCGGCGGGCGAGGGGCATCCCGTCATCGTGTCACGTGCCGGTGAACGACGGATGTCCTGGTCCATCGACCACGGGGAGCGTGAGCCTGGCGGGTGTCGATCCGCCGACCTGCACCGTCTGGGTGCTGGGGACCAGCCGGGAGTGATCGCGCACCGGGTCGTCCGTCCCCGGGTTGCGCAGGTGCACCGGATGCGCACCGGATGACACCTGCAGGCGCAGGCGCGATCCCGCGGCGAAGCGGTGGGCGATCGGCGCCAGATCGAGGCGCACCCTGCGGGGTCCGTCGGCGCTCGCCTCGGGCTGCAGCCGTCGATACCCGTCGGTGATCGTGCGCGAGGTGCCTCTGGCGTCGACCTCGCACAGCCGCACGAAGACGTCGGCCCGAGGGTTCGTCGACGTGAACGACATCTCGAACCCGGGTGCGCCCATCACGACCAGATCGGCGCGGAGGGCATCGCCCGTGAACACGAGCACGTCGTCGCGGCGTTCACGGGCGCGCTGATCGCGTCGTCCGGCACGGAACGGATTCAGGGTCCGCCCGCCCGCCGCCGGAGTGGGATCGGCGGGGTCGTAACGGTACGAGAGAGCGGATGCGGTCGCGGAATCCCGGCTCGGAGCCAGCCTGTTCGCGGCGGTCGGATCCAGCGTCAGGGGAGAGGAGGGCGGCGGCCAGCTGTCGAGGTCGCGCCACCCGGCACCGCCCGTGACCTCGACGCGCACGCCGCTCGGCCGCGCGTCGGCGAACCCCTCCAGAACCTCTCGCACGCCGATGTCGGTGATCTCGGTCGCCCCGTGCACCCAGTCCCCGACGATCAGACGCACCGCGCGTCCGGCATCCTGCAGTGCCGCGTGGTCGGCGAGCTGGCCGACGAGGAAAAGGTCCTGCCAGCCGGCCATCAGCGTCACGGGCGGGATGCTCTCGATGTCCGAGGCGAAGTGCAGCGGATGCCACCACGGGTCTCCGGCATCGCTGTGCGCGACCCAGTCGCGGAAGAAGCCGGGGTCCGCGCCGCGCGCCACCCGCACGGCCTCGGTCGGAGGCACCGCTCGTGCGCCGCGATCGAGCGCGGGCGCCGCGAGCAGCAGCGCCCGCAGGCGGGCGGGCAGCGACCTCTCCTGGATGTCGAGCGCGTACGCCCAGGTGAGCGGGGTGTCGATCGAGAATCCACCGCCGGGATAGAGGATCGCGTCATCGAACCGGCGGGCCGAGATCGCGATCCCCATCGCGTCCGGTCGCTCGTCGCCGTCGCAGTACGCCCACTGCGTCACCCCGAAATAGCTCCCGCCCCAGGAGTACACGCGGCCCGTGGCCCAGTGCTGTCGGCGCAGCCAGCGCATCGCGGACTGGCCGTCGGCGACCTCGTGGTGCAGCGGGTCGAAGGCGCCTCCCGAGCCGAACGTGCCCCGGCAGCTCTGCACCACGACGTGGTGTCCGCGTTCGGCGAGGAACCGCGCGACACCGGCGATCCCGTCGCGCCCGTACGGTGTGCGGATCAGCACGGTGTGGCCGCCCGCGCCCTCGGCGTGCCAGTGGTCGGTGAGCAGGGAGACGCCGTCGGCCGCCTCGACCGGGATGCCCGAAGTGCGGCGCACCGTCGGATGCGTCACAGGCGGCATCCCGTCGACCCTGCTCAGGCGCCGGTGCTCGCGCCGAGCGGTGAGGGTCAGCCGCGGGGAGCCGCTCATCGCACGCCCTTCACCCGCGTGACGGAGAACGCCGCGATCAGCGCCATGGCCACCGCGCCCATGTAGAGGGCGGCGAAGTTCTCGCCGGTGGGAGAGCCGATGCGGGTCGCGAAGTAACCGAACACGGGCACGAGGATACCGGGAAGCAGGTACGCGAGCGCCACGATGCCGAGATCCTTGCCCGCGTCCTCGATCGAGGGCAGGCACTCGGTCATGAGAGCGACGTCGGCGGCGATGTAGGCGCCCTGGCCCGCACCGACGATCGCGATGCCCACCAGGAACCATACGATGTCGCCGAACGACACGGCGAGCACGAGACCCGCGGCGCTGGACAGGGAGCCGATCACGACCGACGGCTTGCGGCGTTTCGTGCGATCCGAGATCACCCCGAAGACGAACGCCATCACGAGGTTCATGAGTGTGAAGGCCGCGGTGGCCTGCGTCTGCACGGCGGCGATCGCCGCGGGGTCGTCGATCGCGAAGCGACCGGAGATCGTCAGATAGAGGTAGCTGGTGACCGACACGATCGACGCCGTCATGAAGAACCGGCACATCCACGCCCACGCGAAGTCGGGGTACCGCCGCGGGCTCAGCCAGAACGTGGCGAGCACCCCGTGCCAGTCCAGAGGGGCGGCGGGCGCGGTGCGCCGGATGTCCTTGAGCGCGAAGAACAGCAGGAGCGCGAGGAGCGCCGACAGCCCGCCGGGGATCAGGAACATCCCCGCCTGCCCTATCGCCGCGACGACGCCCGAGAGCGAGACCCCGCCGAGGATCCCCAGCGCGGTGGCGGCGCCCGTCACCGCCGACATGATCGCGCGGATGCTGCGTCTGATCTGATCGGCGAACAGTGTGTGGACCGTCATCGAGATGGCTCCCCAGCCCACCAGGACGAGCACCGTGCCGGTGCCGAGCAGCAGCAGCGACGGCGCGGTCGCCTGGATCCCGTAGCCGATCAGCGCGATGACGGCTCCGGAGAGGATCCAGGGACGACGGATGCCGAGGCGGGACATCGACCGGTCGCTGACCCGGCCGAAGATCGGTGTCGTGACGAGGACGGCGGCGCCTCCGAGAGTGAGGACGATGCTGAGATCGCCGGTGGCCTGATCGGGGTTCCACTCCTTGAGGAGCTGCGGGATCGCGACGCTCGCCACACCCTGGGCGATGCCCGAGCCGAACCAGGCGAGGACGAACGCGACCCAGAACCAGCGACTCTGGCGCTCGCCGGGGATCGCGTCCGACGCGAGTGGAGGTGCGGACGAGGAGGAGGGGAGCACGGGCTCGACTGCGTGGGCGGACATCATCGTCTCCAGGTCGGGGTCGGGGTCGGGGTCGGGGTCGGTGTCAGCGTCGGTGTCGGGGTGCGTGTCTCGATCGTGGAGAGGGTCTCGGTGAGGGACCGCGGAGACGCGCCGTCCGGGGGCGCCACGGCGGCGCCGTATGCGCACGCCACCTCATGGGCGAACACGTCGCGCCACACGCGCGCGCCGTGCCAGCGGGCGGTGAGCCCGGAGGATCCGTGCACGTGGCCCGCCCCGATGCGCAGCACCACGGGCACGCCGGCGGCCTGCAGCGTGCGCGTGTAGGCGATGGCGCCGTCGCGCAGCGGGTCGTGCTCCGCCGCGAGGATCAGGGCGGGAGCGAGGTGCCGATGGTCCGCGGCGTCCAGGGGCGAGGCCTCCGCGAGGGGAGCCCCGGCGCGGTAGATCTCGACGATCCCCTCCGCGTCCTCCATCCCCGACGCGCGGCGGTATCGGCCCATCGACTCTCCCAGCGGTCGCAGAGCGGTCGGGGGCACCTCGAGCGCCTGATGGCGCAGCGGCCTCCCCTCGTCGCGTTCCCGCAGTGCGGCGGAGGCGGCGATCGTGGCTCCCGCCGAGTTCCCTCCGATGCCGAGACGGTGGGGGTCGATGCCCCACTCCTCGGCATGGGCACGCAGATCGGCCAGCGCGGCGACCGCATCCAGGACAGGAGCGGGGAACGGATGCTCGGGAGCGAGCCGGTAATCGAGCGAGATGAGCTGCACGCCGGAGCGGAGCGCGCGGTCGGCGCATATCCGCTCGTTGAGCACCTCGTCGATCGTGCCTTCGGTCCATCCGCCGCCGTGCAGCCACAGCATCGTCGGCTGCGGGCCGGCGGCTGCGGTCGACCGGAAGCGTCGCGCGCGCAGCGGACCGTCTGCGCCCGCGACCATCAGGTCGTCGACCCGCACGCCGTCGGGGGCGGGATCGGTGAACTCGACCGCGAGGATGTCGCTGACCTCTCTGGCCGCGCGACGGCGGGCGGGGGAGCCGGCGGGACCCGCGTCGGGCAGTGCGGCCGTGAGCTCGAGGGTGCGGCGCAGCCAGGCGAGCACCGGCTCGTCGAGCGGGGGGAGGTCGTCGCCGAGATCGATCATCGTGCGCTCTCCTCGCGTCGCGCATCCACCGAGTGCAGGGTGCGCAGTTCGGAGATCAGCAGACGGTGCGCGGCATCCGCTGCGGGGACGAGACCGGTGCATCCCAGCGATCCGTGCGTCTGGCCGATGAAACGCACAGCGGTGACCGCGACCCCCGCATCCGACAGCGCACGGGCGTACGCCTCGCCGTCGCCGCGCAGCGGATCGAGCTCCGAGGTGAGGATGAGGGCCGGAGGGAGGTCCGCGTGGGAGGCCGCGAGGAGCGGAGAGGCGTAGGGGAGGCGCGCGGTGTCCGCATCGTCGCCGAGGTACTGCCGCACCAGCTGTCGCCCCGCCGTGCGGACGATCACGCCGGGCATCGAGGCGGCGATCCCGTCCATGTCGGCGTGCCCGATGGTCAGATCCAGCGCCGGGTTCTCCAGGATCTGCAGGGCGATCGGATGGTTCTCCCTGTCACGGTTCATCAGCGTCACGGCCGCGGCGAGGTCGCCACCCGACGAGGCGCCCCCGACCGCGATCCGCCAGGGCGAGCCGCCGAGCTCGGTCGCGTGCGCGCGCACCCACTCGAACGCCGACCAGCACTGCTCGGGCTGGGTCGGATAGCGCTGCTCGGGGGCGTGGGCGTAGTCGACCGCGACGAGCACGATCCCCGCGTCGTGTGCGCGCTGTCGGAATCGGGCGTCCCAGCTCACCCAGTCGATCCCGGCGATCGTGAATCCGCCGCCGTAGAAGTAGACGAGGATCGGCAGGTCGGCACCGCGGGCGGTCGGGTCGGAGTCCGGCCAGTACACGCGCACCCGCACGTCGGGGTGCCCGTCGACCGGCACGAGCTCGTCGCGCGTCGCGGTGTCGAGGGGGACGATGCCCAGTGCGGCGCTCACGCGCGTGTCGTTCTCGCTCGCCACTCGTCGGCGGCCGGCGGGGTCCTTCGGCTCGGGAGAGAGCAGCGGTGCGACCCGGCTCTCGTACGTCGCCACCGCGCTGTCGAGCGACGGGCGGCGGAATCGGCGACTCCTCGGTCTGGGCATCTGCATCTCCTTCGCCTCTTCTTCGACGGCTGCGCACTAGTCTGAGCAATCGAAGAACTTCGATGAAGCGGGGAATCGGACATGCGAGCGCGACCGGGCAGAGTGACCATCTACGACGTCGCGGAGCGCGCGGGAGTGAGCATCTCCACCGTCTCGCTCGCGGTCAGCGCACCGCACCGGGTGCGGCAGGAGACCAGGGAGCGCATCGTCGCCGCGGCCACCGAGCTGGGCTATCGCATGACCGAGGGGCGGCGTGTGGGCGCGGCGCGGATCGCGGTGGCCGCGCCTTTCACGACCTACCCGTCGTACCTGCGCAGGCTCTCCGGCATGCTGCGCCGCGCCAGGGACGCCGCCGTCGACATCATCCCCTACGACCTGGATTCCGCGGCCGCCGCCGAGGAGCCGCTGCTGGATGTGCTGCCCACCCGCGCCGACGTCGCGGGCCTCGTCGTGATGGGGGTGCCGCTGGGCGGGGCCGCACGCCGCGCGAGCCGTGCGGCCCGCATCCCGGTCGTCTACGTCGACGTCGTGCCCTCGCGCGCGGATGCCGGGGGACCGGTGATCCTCGTCGACGACCGTGACGGCGGCGCCCAGATCGGCCGGCACCTGGCGCATCTCGGTCACCGACGGGTGCTCTTCGTCCACGAGCCGCAGCGCTCGCCCTCGTACGTGTCGGCCGGGATGCTGCGTGTCGAAGGGCTCGTGGACCACGTCGAGGTCGTGTCTATCGCGCTCGACGGGCCGGGTGCGGTCGGCGTCGACGTCCCGCGGGAAGCCGCCCGCCGGGGCGCGACCGCGATCGTCGCCAACCATGATCAGTATGCGGCGGCGGTGCTCGCCGAGCTCCGCTCCTCGCCTCCGGTCGCGCCCCTCGCCGTGGTCGGATACGACGACGGGGAGCTCGCCGCGGGGCTCGACCTGACCACCGTGCGCCAGCCGTTCGAGGAGAGCGGGCGCGCGGCCCTGGAGCGCGTCCTCGCCCTGGTCTCGGGCACGGAGGTCTCGCACGAGACGGTGCTTCTGGCTCCGACCCTGATCGAACGTGGCTCGACGCGAGGAAAGTTGTTATAGTTCTCCTATAACTAATAGAAATTGAGGCGCCGATGCTGATCCGAATCGATGCCGACAGCTCTCGGCCGCTCTTCGATCAGGTCGCGGCGTCCGTCCGAGCCGATGTCCTGACCGGACGACTCGGCCCCGGCGACCGGCTGCCGGCAGCGCGCGAGCTGGCTGAGGCGCTCGAGATCAACCTGCACACGGTGCTCCGTGCGTACCAGCAGCTCAGAGACGAAGGTCTGATCGACCTGCGCCGCGGCAGGGGAGCGGTGGTCTCGGCATCCGCAGCGCCGCTCGCCGACCTCTCACAGGACATCACCGCTCTCGTCACTCGTGCCGCCGCGCTCGGTGTCTCTCCCGCAACCCTGGCCGCCCTCATCAAGGAGACCGACGCATGACCCCTGAGATCCGCAGAGCCCGCACCGCCTTCTGGTGGGTGGGGGTGGTCCTACCGCTCGCCCTGATCGCGCTCGCGAGCATCGTCGTGCTCTCCTGGCTGCCCGATGTCCCCGATCCGGCGGCGACCCACTGGGGACTCGACGGGGTCGACGGCTACGGACCGAGCTGGACCCCTCTCGCCCTGCTGATCGGGCTCGGCGGTGGGACGGTGCTGCTGTTCGCGCTCATCGCACTGCTCTCCCACCGGCTCCCCCAGCAGGGTGCTGCGGCACCGATCGCGCAGCCGCAGTGGTCCGCGACCGCGCGGCTGCTCGGTGCGATGAGCCTCGGCACGGCGGGCCTGATGGCGGTGCTCGCCATCGTCACCACCGCTGCGCAGCGCGGTCTCGCCGACGCCGCGGATGCCGCCGACATCACCCCGTGGATCCCGGTTCTCCTCGTCGTGATGATCGGGCTCGCCGTGGCCGGCTGGTTCCTGCAGCCGGCGGTGTCGCGGTCGCCCGAGTCCTCGGGCGACGCGGCGACCCCGCTGCCGCTGGCCGATCACGAGCGCGCGGTGTGGATGAAGACGGTGACGGTCGCGAGAGTCGGCCAGGTCGTTCTCGGCACCGCCGTCTTCCTCATGATCGCGATGAGCGTGCTCCTGTTCGCTCAGGACGTCGTCGCGGCGTGGATCGTCGCCGCGGTCGCGCTGATCGTCGCGGTCCTCGTGTCGACGAGCCTCACCTTCCGTGTCCGTGCGAGCGCCGCGGGGCTCCGAGTGCGTTCCGTCATGGGGTGGCCGCGGATCGACATCCCGTCTGCGGAGATCGCGAGCGTTCGCGCCGTGCGGGTCGACCCGTTCGCCGAGTTCGGGGGATGGGGGTACCGCTTCGGCATGGACGGGCGCCGCGGAGTGGTGCTCCGCACGGGGGACGCTCTCGAAGTCGCCCGCACGAACGGCCGCGTGTTCGTCGTCACGGTCGACGACGCGGCCACGGCGGCATCCGTCCTCGCTGCCTCCGCCGACCCCCGATGACATCGTCCGCGTCCGTCCCGATCAGAGGAGACCACTCATGACCCGCCTCCGTGTCACCGCCATCGCCGTGTTCACCGCCCTCGCCTGCGGCCTCGCCTGGCTCGTCGCCCTGCCGCTGTGGTCGGGCGACGGACTCGCCGAGCCGCTCGCCGGCATCATCCTGCCCGTGATGATGTTCACCCCCGCGATCGCCGCGCTCGTGGTGACCGTGACGATGCGCGTCCCCGCGCGCGGCGAGAGGCTGCGATTCCTCGGGATGTGGCCGCTGCGTCCGGCGAAGCGCGTGATCTGGCTGATGGTGCTGGGGTGGCTCGCGCCCCCGTTGCTCGTCGCGCTCGGCGTCCTCGTCGCTGCCGCGCTCGGATTCGTCCGCCTCGACCTGACGTTCGCCGCGTTCTCGGCCACCATCGCCGGAGCTCTTCCCGAGGGCACCCCGATGCCTCCCATCGGCCTGCTCGTGATCTCGCAGATCGTGATGATCCCTTTCGCCGCGCTGATCAACAGCGTGCTGGCTTTCGGCGAAGAGCTGGGCTGGCGGGGGTGGCTCGTGCCGGCGCTGCGCCCGCTCGGCACCTGGCCCACGCTGCTCCTCAGCGGGGCGATCTGGGGACTGTGGCACAGCCCGATCATCCTGCTCGGCTACAACTTCGGCCGCACCGATGTCACGGGCGTCCTCTTCATGGTCGGCGGTTGCGTCGCCTGGGGAATCCTGTTCGGATGGCTGCGCCTGCGCTCCGCGTCGATCTGGCCCGCCGTCCTGGCGCACGGATCGCTCAACGCGGCGGCCGGGCTCGTGCTTCTCGTCGCCGCATCGCAGCCCGATCTCGCCCTCGCGGGGCCGCTGGGCGTCGCGGGGTGGATCGTGGCCGCCGTCATCATCGGGGTCCTCGCCGTCACCGGGCAGTTCCGCCAGCAGCCGGAGTTGGCGGATGCGCCGGGACGCCTGCTCTCCGCCCCGCGCGCGTCAGGGGAGCCGCAGCACTCGTCCACCCCTTGACGCCTCGTGCGCCGCGAGGGTTTGCTGAGGGGATGGACGCCACCGCCGATGCCTGGTCGAAGACCGACTCCTATCTCGCCGATCTGCTCGTCGGGGATGATCCGCATCTCGAGGCGGCTCTGGCGGCGCAGCGCGCGGCCGGACTGCCCGAGATCGAGGTGGCACCCGTCTCGGGCAAGCTGCTCCACCTGATCGCGCGGATCAGCGGGGCGCGGCGGGTGCTCGAGATCGGCACCCTCGGCGGGTACTCGACGATCTGGCTGGCACGCGCGGTCGGCGCGGAGGGCCGTGTCGTGACGATCGAAGCAGAGGCCGGCAATGCGGCCGTCGCGCGGGGGAGTCTCGACGCGGCCGGCGTCGGCGACCGGGTCGACATCCGGATCGGGCGCGGCGCGGATGTGCTCCCGACTCTCGTCGGCGGATTCGATCTCGTCTTCATCGACGCCGACAAGGAGTCGAACACCGTCTACCTCGACTGGGCGGCGCGCCTCGGGCATCCCGGCACCGTCGTGATCCTCGACAACATCGGGCGCGAGGGCGAGATCATCCGTGACGACACGACCGATCCGAAGGTGATCGGCACCAGGGACGGACTGCGGATGCTGGGAGAGGACCCCCGCTTCGACGCCACCGCCCTGCAGACCGTCGGGGTCAAGGGATGGGACGGCTTCGCGCTCGCCGTCGTGGTGTCGCCCTCCGACTCGGACCCCGGCGCCGACGCGGCGGCGGGCTAGACTGGCCGAGGATCGACGACGCTCCACACAACGTTTTCTCTGAGCAAGGAGCACATCAGTGGCACTGATCGAGGCTGTAGGCGCACGCGAGATTCTCGACTCGCGCGGGAACCCGACCGTCGAGGTGGAGGTGCTTCTGGATGACGGTGTCGTCCAGCGCGCGGCCGTCCCGTCGGGGGCATCCACCGGCGCATTCGAGGCGTACGAACTGCGTGACGGCGACAAGAGCCGGTACGGCGGGAAGGGCGTCCTCAAGGCCGTCGATGCCATCATCGACGAGCTGGGCCCGGCCCTCGAGGGTGTCGAGGCGAGCGAGCAGCGCATCGTCGACGAGATCCTGATCGACACCGACGGCACCGAGAACAAGCAGCGCACCGGCGCGAACGCGATCCTCGGCGTCAGCCTGGCCGTCGCCAAGGCCGCGGCCGACTCGGCCGACCTGCCGCTGTTCCGCTACCTCGGCGGACCCAACGCGCACGTCCTGCCCGTCCCGCTGTTCAACGTCATCAACGGCGGCGAGCATGCCGACAACGGCATCGACATGCAGGAGTTCTTCCTCGCGCCGATCGGCGCCGAGACCTACTCCGAGGCGCTCCGCTGGGGCGTCGAGACCTACCACGTGCTGCGCGGCGAGCTGAAGGCCGCCGGCTACGCGACCGGACTCGGCGACGAGGGCGGCTTCGCCCCCGACCTGCCCAGCAACCGCGAGGGTCTCGACTTCCTCGTCAAGGCGATCGAGAAGGCCGGCTTCACGCCGGGCACCGACATCGCGCTGGGCCTCGACGTCGCCGCCACCGAGTTCTTCTCGGACGGCGTCTACCGTCTCGACAACAAGGACTGGAGCGGCCCCGAGCTGATCGAGTACTACCGGGGCCTCGTCGCAGACTTCCCGATCGTGACGATCGAGGATGCTCTGGCCGAAGACGACTGGGACAACTGGAAGCTGCTCACCGATGCTCTCGGCTCGCAGGTCCAGCTCGTCGGCGACGACCTGTTCGTCACCAACCCGACGCGTCTCGCCGACGGCATCAAGCGCGGCGTCGCCAACTCGCTGCTCGTCAAGGTGAACCAGATCGGAACGCTCACCGAGACGTTCGACGCGGTCAGCCTCGCGCAGCGCTCCGGCTACACCGCGATGCTCTCGCACCGCTCCGGTGAGACCGAGGACACCACGATCGCCGACCTCGTCGTCGCCACGAACGCGGGTCAGATCAAGGCGGGTGCGCCTGCTCGCAGCGAGCGCGTCGCGAAGTACAATCAGCTTCTGCGCATCGAAGAGGAGCTGGGCGACGCGGCGGTCTTCGCCGGCCGTTCGGCGTTCCCCCGCTACCAGGGCTGAACGCAGCACAGACAGAGGCACGCCGCCTGCGCGGCATCGACGGAGGAGGAGCCGTGGCACGACGACCGGCTCCTCCTTCGGCGTCTCCGGGGTCGTCCCGAGCCGGGGCGGCGAAGAGCTCCGCGCCCCGCGCGACCCGGTCCGGATCGCCGCGCGGGTCGGCCGCACGCGACACGACGGCGCGCAGCGTCGACGTGCGGGAGTGGGCCTCCGGCATCCGCCTGTCCGCGTTCTCGGTCATCATGCTCTCGCTCGTCGTGCTGGGAGCATGGGTGCTGGTGCCGACGCTGGGGACGTTCATCGATCAGCGTCAGAAGATCGCCGCGCTCGAGCAGTCCATCCAGGTCTCCGAGGATCAGATCACCGCTCTGCAGAAGGAGCGCGACCGCTGGAACGACCCGGCGTACATCACCACCCAGGCGCGCGAGCGCCTCTACTACGTCAAGCCGGGTGAGGTCGTCTATCTGATCGACGACGATCTCGACCCCGCCGCGTTGCCGCAGGAGCAGGGTCCCGTCAGCGACACCCTCGAAGAGACGCCGTCGGACTGGATGCCGCAGCTGCTGCGCACGCTCACCTCCGCCGGCCTGAGCGACACGGCGGCGGTCACCCGCTGATCCCGGCCGCCCGTCGTCGGGCAGGCGGCGCGTCCGGCACGGCTCCGAGCGAGCTCCCTGGCGTCTCCCGTACGCTGGTCGGGTGACCACGCCGCCTTTCCCCACGCCCACCGCCGCCGAGCTCGCCGTGGTCTCGGCCCAGCTCGGCAGGACCGCTCGCGGCGTGGTGGGCATCGCCGCGCGCTGCGTGTGCGGCAACCCGACGGTCGTCGCGACGACGCCTCGGCTGCCGGACGGCTCGCCCTTCCCCACGTTCTACTACCTGACGCATCCGGCGGCGACGGCGGCGATGTCGACGCTCGAGGCGACGCAGGTCATGCCCGAGCTCGCCGCCCTGCTCGCGGATGACGAGGATGTCGCGGCCGCCTACCTGGAGGCGCACCGGTCGTACCTGCGCGACCGGAACGGTTTCGGCGAGGTCGACGAGATCTCCGGCATCTCGGCCGGTGGCATGCCCACGCGTGTCAAATGCCTGCATGCTCTGGCCGGACACGCCCTCGCGGCGGGTCCCGGCGTGAACCCGATCGGTGACGCGGCGCTCGAACGCTCCAGCTGGTCACCCGATCGGTGCCGGTGCGACGAGCCCGGCGCCGCCCTGCGCGGCGCCGAGGCATCATCCGCATGACGGCGCGTCGGATGCTGCGCAGCGGCGTCGTGCTCGCGACGATCGTGGCATCCGTCCTCCTCCTCGGCGCGGCGGCCACCCCGCCTCCGGTGCCGGACGACCCCGCCGATCCGGTGCGCGCGTCCGAGTACTGGCTCGACGGCGCCCGCATCCGTGACGCGTGGCAGACCACTCGCGGCGACGGCGTGACGATCGCGGTCATCGACACCGGGATCGGCAAGGTCCCGGGGGTGTTCGACGGCGCGGTCACCGACGGTACCGACGTGTCGGGCACCGGCTCGCCGGACGGCCGCACCCCCGTCGGCGCGATCGACGGCAACCACGGTTCATGGGTGGCCTCGCTCGCGGCAGGACGCGGTGCCGCCGACGGCAAGGGGATGATCGGCGTCGCCCCCGAGGCCGATCTGCTGTCGATCTCGGTCGGCTTCGGCGCGGCCGCGGCGGTGCCCTTCACCGAGCAGGTCGCCAAGGCGATGCGCTGGGCGGTCGACAACGGCGCCGACATCATCAACCTCTCCTTCACCACCAACACGCTCGACTGGGACAAGAGCTGGGACGACGCGTTCCTCTACGCCTTCGAGCACGATGTGGTGGTGGTCGTCGCGGCCGGCAACCGGGGGAGCGGCACCGACATCATCGGCGCCCCGGCCACGATCCCGGGCGTGCTCACCGTCGGCGGAGTCGATCAGACCGGGACCGCCAGCCTCGAGGCGTCGACCCAGGGCATCACGATCGGCATCGCCGCTCCGAGCGAAGGGCTGCTCGGCGTCTCGGCCGACGGCACGGTGGTCTCGTGGCGGGGCACCAGCGGCGCGGCGCCGATCGTGGCGGGGATCGCGGCGCTGATCCGGTCGGCGCACCCCGATCTCGATGCGGCCAACGTGATCAACAGGATCATAAAGACGGCCATCCCCGTCGAGGGGATGTCGAAGACTCCGGATCCCCTGTACGGCTACGGTCTCATCGACGCGGAGGCGGCCCTGAACGCCGATCTGCCGTCGGTCGCCGAGAACCCCATGGGCGACCTCGCCGAGTGGGTCCGTCTGTATCGCCGGGCCGAGACCGTTCCTCAGCCGGTGCCCACCGCGACGCCGGTGACGGTGCCGCCGCTGCCCGATGCCGATGCGCCGACAGAGGCGGGTTCACCGCTGCTTCCCAGCGCTGAATCGCTGCGCTACGGTACCCTGCCGCTCATCGCGCTCACAGTCCCTGGTATCCTGATAGCGCTTGGCGTCACCGCAGCTGCCCGGCGTATCCGCTCGGCGCGCATTCGCACGCCACATTCCTGACTCCCGAGGAGTTGTCCCCCTGTGCCTCAGAACAGCACTGTGCCCAAGATTCTGATCGTCGGTGGAGGCTACGCCGGCTTCTACACGGCGTGGAAGCTGGAGAAGCACCTTCGCAAGGGCGAAGCAGACGTCACCATGGTCGACCCGCTGCCGTACATGACGTACCAGCCCTTCCTTCCCGAGGTGGCCGCCGGCTCGATCGAGGCCCGCCACTCGGTGGTCGCCCACCGTCGCCACCTGAAGCGCACGAACGTGCTCACCGCCAAGGTGACGAACATCAACCACGCCGACAAGGTCGCCACGATCACCCCTCCGCTGGGTGAGCCGTACGAGTTCGCGTACGACCAGATCGTCGTCACGGCGGGTGCCGTCTCCCGCACGTTCCCGATCCCGGGAATCGCCGACAACGCGATCGGGCTGAAGACCATCGAAGAGGCTGTCGCCATCCGCGACCGCGTCATGTCGAACTTCGACAAGGCGTCCTCGCTGCCCGCCGGCCCCGAGCGCGACCGTCTGCTGACCGTCGTGGTCGTCGGCGGCGGCTTCGCCGGCATCGAGGTGTTCGCCGAGCTGCGCTCGCTCGCCTCGTCGCTGGTGAGCAAGTACCCGCAGCTGCGCTTCGAGGACACGCACTTCCACCTGATCGAGGCGATGGGGCGCATCATGCCCGAGGTCTCGCTGCAGACGAGCGAGTGGGTGCTCAAGGACCTCGCGAAGCGCGGCGCCAACGTGCACCTCGACACCCAGCTCACCAGTGCCGTCGACGGCAACGTCGAGCTCTCCACCGGTGAGGTCATCCCGACCGATGTCATCGTCTGGACCGCCGGTGTCATGGCAAACCCGACCGTCGTCCGCGGCGGTGACCTGCCGGTCGAGGAGCGTGGTCGCATCCAGACCCGCGCCGACCTCCGCGTGGGCACCCCCGAGGCGTTCGTCCCCGGAGCCTGGGCCGCCGGTGACGTGTCGGCCGTCCCCGACCTCTCGGGTGGTGGCGTCGGCGGCTTCTGCGTCCCCAACGCCCAGCACGCCGTGCGTCAGGCGAAGCTGCTCGCGAAGAACCTCGTCGCCGTGCTGCGCGGTGAGGATCCCAAGGAGTACTTCCACAAGAACCTCGGAGCCGTCGCGGGTCTCGGCCTCTACAACGGTGTCTTCCAGTCCGGCAAGATCGCGCTCAAGGGCTTCGTCGCCTGGGTCGCGCACCGTGGCTACCACGGCCTCGCGATGCCCACGTGGGAGCGCAAGTTCCGCGTGGTCTGGGGCTGGTGGAACAACCTGTGGCTCGGCCGCGACCTCGTGAACCTCGAGACCGTGCAGAACCCCCGGTACGTCTTCGAGGAGTTCGCGGCACGCCCGCGCCCCGCGGCCGACGCCCCCGCCGCTCCTGCGGCGAAGGCCGCCGAGCCGAAGGCCGCCGAGAAGGCTCCTGCAGCGAAGGCTCCCGCCGCGAAGAAGGCCGCAGCGAAGAAGGCTCCGGCCGAGAAGGCTCCGGCTCCTGCCACGACCGACCCGGCCGAGCACGCCGAGGTGACCGAGAAGGCCGCCGCCAAGTAGTCGATCCGTCTGCACGAACGGCCCCGCGCGACTCCGCGCCGGGGCCGTTCGTCGTCTCCCGCCCGGTGGTGCATTCGCACACGATTCATAGGTGACCCCGCTACCGTCGAGATCAGCAAGGGGAGTACTCCCGTCTGCGGTGGAGTCGTCATTACGGGCATGAAGTCGTGCCCCGGCCCACCGGCCCCTCGGGGTGGAGGAGACCTGGCGTCCGTATCCACGGACGGCCATGGCATCCCCTCATCGCCTCACCGCGTCGAGACTCCGTGGCTGTCCCCTCGCCACCGAAGGAACCACGACCATGGCAAAGTTCTCCCGTCTGATCGGTCTCGCCGCGAAAGCGATCGAGTCGCACGTCTCCGCCGACCGGGGAGGTCAGGCCGCGCCGGGGTCTCCGGCCCGGCCGTCCGCCCATCCGGCTCCCCAGGGGTATGCGCCTCCGGCTGCCCAGGGGTATGCGCCTCCGGCGCCGCGAGGATACGCAGCTCCGGCACCGCGCGGCGCGCGCGGGTCCTCGTCGGTCTCGGACGCCGATCGTGCGGCGATCGCCCGCTATGACTATCTCCTGCAGACCGCCGATCCGCACCGCATCGAGCAGATGCATCGCGAGGCATTCGATCGCCTCACACCGGCGCAGCGCGCGCAGGTGCAGGAGCGCATGCAGGCCGAGCTCGCCCCGGGCGAGCGCCCGTCCTCGGCATCGTCCCACGACCTCGCCAGAGCCGCAGGGCGCACCGAGGCGGCGGCTCCGGGGCGGATGCGGTCGCTGCTCTCCCGAGTGCGCGGCGGCGCCGGCGGCGGGGCAGGCCGGGTCGGCGGCATGGCGGTCGGCGGCGCGGCGGTCGGTGGCGCGGCGGTCGGCGTCCTCGGAGCCGTCGCCGGGGGAGCGGTGCTGAGCTCGGTGGCCGGCCCGCTGCTCGAGCAGGCCGCGGGTCTCGGTGTCGACTTCGACGCGCTGGCGCAGGGGCTCGACGTCGAATCGCTCATGCAGGGCGTCGACCTGGAGGGGCTCGCCGGCGGAGTGGACGTCGAAGGGATCGGCGGCGCGGCCGAGGGGCTGCTCGGATCCGCGGGGGAGACGGTCTCGGGCCTGGGCGAGACCGCGAGCGGGTGGGGCGAGCGTCTGGGAGACCTCGGCATCCCCGGCATCCGCGATCTCTTCGGCCGATGAGCTGCGCACCGAACGCTCAGGGTCGCCGCATCGGCCTCGCCTAGCATGGGCGCACAGCCACAGACAGAGACGAGCCCGTCATGAGCCCCGCCACTGCCATCGCGAACACCGCCGATCACGGCTTCACCGGTCTGACCGGGTTCGCGGCCGACATCCTCACCGCCCTGGGAGACGTCGGCGTCGGCGTCCTCGTTTTCATCGAGGTGCTCATCCCCCCGATACCGAGCGAGGTCATCCTGCCGTTCGCCGGCTACCTCAGCCAGAGCGGGGACCTCCACCTCGGGTGGCTGATCTTCTGGAGCACGCTCGCGTCATGGATCGGCGCCCTGCTTCTGTACGCCCTGGGCAGGGCCATCGGGATGGAGCGCGCGGTGCGCCTGCTCGCCGCCACGCGCCTGGTCAGCAGGACCGACCTCGAGCGCGGTGCCCACTGGTTCGCGCGCAGCGGCGGGTGGACCGTCCTGGTCGGGCGGATGGTCCCGGGCGTGCGCTCGCTCATCTCGATCCCCGCGGGGGCGTCGCGCATGGGCCTGGTCAGGTTCAGCGCCTACACGATCATCGGCAGCGGGGCGTGGAACGCGATGCTCATCGGTGTGGGAGCGGCGCTGGGGACCCAGCACGAGAGGCTGGAGCACTATCTCGGCTACCTCGACTACGCCGTCTACACGGCCATCGCGGTGGCGCTGCTCGTGCTGGTGATCCGGAGGGTGCGCGAGGCGCGCACCCCGCGGTCGCGGTCCGCGAGGGCGGATGCCGCCGCCATCGACGGCATGGCGGACTGACGGGGCTGATGCCGGGGGTGCCCCCGCTGGGACTCGAACCCAGACTGAAGCGATTTTAAGTCGCCTGCCTCTGCCATTGGGCTACGGGGGCGTGACCCTGGTCAGCCTATCGGGGAGCAGAGGCGTGCCCCGCGCCGAAACCCGGTGCCGTGAGGGGTGAATCCCGGTCCCTCACGCCGTATGGTGGGGGAGTGCTCGACCTCACCGCCGAACTGAGCCCGATCGAGGCTCGACACCCCGTCGCCCCCGAGTGGGACGATCCCGCGCGCTACTGGCCGAGGCTGTCCGCCGCGACAGGACACCTGCCCGCGCCGGTCGCGGTGATCGATCGCGAGGCGCTGCGTTTCAACGCGATGGATCTGCTCGCGCGTTCGGGGGGCCTTCCCATCCGTGTCGCCTCGAAGTCCGTGCGCGTGCGCGCGGTGCTGGACGCCGTCCTCGCCCTGCCCGGTTACCACGGCATCCTCGCCTTCACGCTCGCCGAGGCGCTCTGGCTCGCCGCCGATCACGACGACATCATGCTCGGCTATCCGACGGTCGACCGCGCCGGGCTCGCTCAGCTCTTCGCCGACGAGGATGCCGCGCGCCGGATCACCCTCATGGTCGACGACCCCGCCCACCTCGACGTCATCGACAGCGTGGCGGCTCCCGGTTCGCGGCCCGAGATCAGAGTGGCGATCGACGTCGATGCGTCCTGGCGGTCCGCGCTGCTGGGGCACATCGGGGTGCGGCGCTCGGCGCTGTTCACGGCGGGCGAGGTCGCGGCCTTCGCGCGGCGCGTGGTCGCCCGGCCCGGATTCCGTCTCGTCGGTCTGCAGATGTACGACGCGCAGATCGCCGGCCAGGGCGACGACGCGGGGCCCGACGCGCCGCTGATCCGCCTGGTGCAGGCGCGCTCACGGACGGAACTGCGCGAGCGCCGCGCGGCGATCGTCGCGGCGGTGGCCGAGGTCGCCGCGCTGGAGCTCCTCAACGGCGGCGGCACGGGCTCGCTCGAGTTCTCGGGCAGCGACGAGTCGCTGACCGAGGCGAGCGCCGGCAGCGGCCTGCTCGGCGGTCATCTCTTCGACGGCTACCGGTCGTTCCGTCCCGCTCCGGCATCCGCCTTCGCATTCGATGTCGTCAGGCGTCCCGCCGCGGACATCGCGACGGTCCTGGGCGGGGGATGGATCGCGTCCGGTCCGGCTGTCGCGTCGCGGCAGCCGCTGCCCGTGTGGCCGCAGGGTCTGCGCACCCTCCCGCGTGAAGCGGCCGGCGAAGTGCAGACGCCGCTGCAGGGTCGCGCCGCCGAACGTCTCGGCGTGGGGGACCGGGTGTGGTTCCGGCACGCGAAGAGCGGCGAGCCCGCCGAGCGCACCGACCGGTACCACCTCGTGTCGGGCGACGAGGTCATCGACGAACTGCCCACGTACCGCGGCGAGGGAAAGGCGTTCCTGTGACGCGGATCGGCGGCACCTGGCAGAACTGGGGGCGGTCGGTGAAGGTCACGCCGTCGCGCGTCGAGCGTCCTCGGACGCCCGAGGGCGTGCAGCGCGCGGTGGTCGCGGCGGCCGCACACGGCCTCTCGATCAAGGCGGTCGGAGCCGGTCACAGCTTCACCGGCATCGCGGTGGCGCCGGGGGTGCTGCTCGAACTCGACGACATGCAGGGGCTGGTGTCGGCTGATGCCGCGAGCGGTCGCGTCACCCTGCTCGCCGGCACCCGGCTGCACCGCATCCCCGCCCTCCTCGCACCGTTCGGGCTGGCGATGGAGAACCTCGGCGACATCGACCGTCAGTCGGTCTCGGGAGCGATCTCGACCGGCACGCACGGCACCGGAGCGCGCTTCGGCGGCCTTGCGGCCCAGGTCGTCGGCGTCTCCCTCGTGACGGCGGCCGGCGAGCTCCTGCGCATCGATGAGCACCGGAATGCGGAGCTGCTGCCCGCGGTCGCCCTGGGTCTCGGCGCGCTCGGGATCATCGTCGAGGTGACGCTGCAGTGCGTGCCCGCGTTCGTCCTCGACGCGGTCGACGAGCCGGTGCCGCTGGACGAGGTGCTCGACACGGTGTCGGAGCGCGTCGCGGCCTCTGATCATTTCGAGTTCTACTGGTTCCCGCACACCGACGTGGCACTCACGAAGAGGCAGACGCGTCTCCCCGAGTCGACGAGGCGTCGGCCGCTCCCGCCGGTGGGACGCTGGATCGACGAGACGCTGCTGTCGAACGGCGTCTACCGCGCCGTGTGTGCGGCCGGACAGTTCGCCCCTGCCGTCACCCCACCCTTCAACCGTCTCGCGGTGACCCTCACGGGCGACCGCCGCTACACCGACCTGTCGCACCGCGTGCTCACGCAGAGTCGCACGGTGCGGTTCCGCGAGATGGAGTACGCGCTGCCCGCCGAGAACACCGTCGCGGCCTTCCGCGCTGTGCGAGCCCTGATCGACGAGCGCGGATGGCGGATCGAGTTCCCGATCGAGGTGCGCTTCGCCGCCGAGGACGACCGCTGGCTGTCGACCGCGTACGGCAGGGCGAGCGGGTACATCGCCGTGCATCGGTACTGGAGGGTGGATCCCACCGAGTACTTCGAGGCTGTGGAGCAGATCATGCTCGATCACGGGGGCCGGCCGCACTGGGGCAAGCTCCACACGCTGACGGCCGACGGGCTGCGGGAGCGCTATCCGCGCTTCGACGACTTCACCGCGCTGCGCGACCGTCTCGATCCCGACCGCAGGTTCACCAACCGCTACCTCGATCGCGTGCTGGGCGCGTGAGAGCGATCCACGGAGTCGACGACGGCACCGCACCCAGTCGACGCGCAGACTGCGCCGATAGGATGAGAAAAACACGAGGAAGGGTGGGCTTCTGATGGAATGGCTCGTGCCGGTACTGATCGTCGTCGGTGTGATTCTGCTCATCGGGATCTACCTGTGGGCGACGTACAACTCGCTCGTGCAGCTCAACATCCGCGTGGACGAAGCCTGGAGCGGAATCACCGTGCAGCTCAAGCGCCGGGCCGACCTGATACCCAACCTCATCGAGACGGTCAAGGGCTACGCATCGCATGAGAAGGCGGTCTTCGAGAACGTCACGAGGGCGCGAGCCGAGACGCTGTCGGCCGCCGGGCCCGGCGAAGCGGGGATCGCAGAAGGACACCTCCAGCAGGCTCTGCGCAGCCTCTTCGCGGTCGCCGAGGCGTACCCGCAGCTGCAGGCCAGCCAGAACTTCCTCCAGGTGCAGCAGGCACTCGTCGACACCGAAGACAAGATCCAGGCAGCGCGTCGCTTCTACAACGGCGGGGTCCGCGAGCTGAACACGAAGATCAAGGTCTTCCCCAACAATCTCTTCGCCCGGGGACTGGGCTTCACCGAGCGCGAGTTCTTCGAGGTGGCCGACAGCGGAGCCATCTCTGAGCCGCCGCGCGTGCAGTTCTGACGCGACGGTCGACCTCGGTCACCAGACGTCGAGTGCGACGTTCGTGCCGTCGCGTGTGACGTCGCCGCGCACGGTCCACGAGTCGCTGCGGTAGGTCTCGGTCCTCGCCGATCCGTTCTGCCCCGTGCCGGTGACCGTGACCACGAGAACGCCGTCCTCGGCGACGAATCCCTCCTCGGTCAGCTCTAGCGTGGGCAGCCGGTCGATCCGCATGCGCACACGATCGACCGCGGCGAACTCGGTGCCCCACGGAACGCGCAGGCCGCAGCCCTCGGGGAGCACTGCGCCGACGGCATCCGCGATGCAGCTCCCGAGATGATCGTCGAGCTGCTGCTGCGCGAGCTGCTGCACGTCAGCGTCGGTGGCGACCGATGTCGGAGAGCGAGATGCCAGGGGAGCGGGATCCTCGAGCGACGACTGCCACCACCAGACGGCGATGCCGGCCAGCAGCAGGGCCAGTGCGACGGCGCCGAGCGACCAGGCGGCGCGTCGGGTCACGGGGTGCTCTCTCTGGGGTGCACATGGCGCCGCACCGAGGCGTCGGGGCGGGCGGTGAGGGCGGCATGGACCGCGTCGGCCGCGGAGCCCCACCTCGAGACCGACACGTGCTCGAGGCCCTGCCACGATGCCGCGAGCCGCAGCTCTGCTGCGATCCGGTCGGCATCGTCGTGAGGCCGGGCCTGGGGCTCCCACCAGGCGGACTGCACCTGCAGCGTCGACGTCGCGCGATCGGCCTTGAGATCGACCCTGGCGACGATGCGGTCCCCCACGAGCACCGGCAGGGAATAGTACCCGTAGCGGCGCCTGTCTGCGGGCACATAGATCTCGATGCGATAGTCGAGCTCGAACGCTCGCAACGCCCGGTCGCGGAACCACACCACGGGGTCGAACGGCGTCAGCAGCGCGGCGGCGTCGATCGCACGAGGCAGAGACGCGTCGCGATGCCGCCAGGCCTGCAGGGGACGACCGCTGCGCTCCCACCCGCGCACGGTGACCGGCAACAGCTCGCCCGTGTCGACGAGGTCGGCGATCGAGCGGGCGACGGCCGCGCGATCGCGGATCCGGTGGTAGTCCGCGAGATCGGACTGCGTCGCCACCCCTGAGTGACGGGCGGCCCGGCGGGTCAGCTCGCGGATCGCATCGTCGCGCGTGACGTGCTGATCCCGGAGCGCATCGGGGATCACCTGCTCAGCGAGCGCGTAGCGTCGCTCGAAGCCCTTTCGACCGCTGATCGCCACGTCGCCGGTGCGCCAGAGGTGCTCGAGGGCCAGCTTGACGTCATCCCAGTCCCACCAGCCGCCGCGCTCCCTCGGCACGTCGTCGCGAAGATCGGCGGGGCGCAGCGGACCCCGCGCTCGCAGCTCGTCGCGCACCCAGTCGAGGGTGCGCGCGTTCGTGCTCGTCCAGGAGTCGGGGGCCGCCCAGCGCTCGCGGAAGCTCTCCATCCGGAATCGCCACAGCGGCCAGTCCTCGATCGGGATGAAGGTGGCCTCGTGCGCCAGATACTCCACGTAGTGCGTCGTGCGCGAGTGGAAGACCCGGTCGAACACCGCGGGGTCGTACGCCCCCAGGCGCGAGAACATCGGCATGTAGTGCGACCGCGCGAAGACGTTGACCGAATCGATCTGCAGCACGCCGAGCCGGGACATGGTGCGATGCAGGTGCGCGGCCGAGACCGTGGTCGGGCGCGCCCGGGAGAACCCCTGCGCACCCAGCGCGATGCGGCGGGCCTGGGCGGCGCTGAGGGAGTCGGTCACGTGGTCAGCGTAACGCCGTGCGCCGACATCCGGGCGGGCGTCGTGGCCCGCAGCGACAGCGCCGTAGAATCGGACGATGAGCGAAGAGCAGCGTCCACGGCTGAGGGATCTCTTCCGTCCGCGCGCGGTGTCCACGCAGCGCACGGTCACCACCGACGCCGATGCCGCGGTGCCGATCGGGCTGCGTGTCACCGCGGCCTACGCCTGGCGTCTGCTGCTGATCGCCGCGGCCGTCGCCGGCATCATCTGGCTCGTCATCGAGCTCAAGCTCCTGGTCATCCCGCTCATGGTGGGCATCCTGATCACGGCTCTGCTGTGGCCGGCGCTGCAGTGGATGCTGCGGCACCGGTTCCCGCGATGGCTCGCCGTCGCGGTCTCGCTCATCGGCACGATCGCGATCGTCTCGCTGCTGCTGTGGCTCGTGATCTGGCAGGTGCGCGAGCAGCTGCCCGACGTGCAGCAGCGCAGCTCGCAGGCCATCGAGGAGTTCCGGCAGTTCCTCCTCAACGGGCCGCTGCACCTGAGCGAGGCCCAGATCCAGAGCTACATCGACCAGGGCCTGCAGATCATCAACGAGCAGACCCAGGCGCTCCTGAACGGGGCCCTCGCCGTCGGCACCACCGCGGCCCATGTGGTGACGGGCGCCGTGCTGTCGCTGTTCATCCTCATCTGCCTGCTCGCCGACGGACGCGGCATCTGGCGGTGGACGCTGCGCCTGTTCCCGCGCGCGGCCCGGCCGGCGGCCGACGCCGCGGCCAGCAACGGCTTCGCGACCATCATCAACTACGCGCGCACCCAGCTGCTCGTGGCGGCGATCGACGCCGTCGGCATCGGGGTCGGTGCGGCTCTCCTCGGCGTGCCGCTGGCGATCCCGGTCGCCGTCCTGGTCTTCCTCGGATCCTTCATCCCGATCGTCGGTGCCGTCGTCACCGGCGCGATCGCGGTACTGCTCGCCCTCGTCTACAACGGTCCGCTGATCGCACTGGCGATGCTGGCGGTCGTGCTCGGGGTGCAGCAGCTCGAAGGCCACATCCTGCAGCCGATCCTGATGGGCTCGGCCGTGAAGGTGCACCCGCTCGCCGTGGTGCTCGTCGTCGCCGGCGGAGCGATGGTCGGCGGCATCCCCGGCGCACTCTTCGCCGTGCCGCTCGCCGCGTTCGTCAATGTGGCGGCGGTGACCGTGAGCAGCGGCGCCTGGCGCACGGGGGACCAACCCGACGCCGACCTGATCTGGAGCACAGTCCCGCGCGAGCGGACACGGAGGAATCGATGAACGCAGTCCCCAGCCTGACCGAGTTCGAGGAGGCCGCTCGGAGTCTGGCTGAGGTGATCACGCACACGCCGACCCTGCCGTCGAGGGCGCTGTCGGACATACTCGGTGCCCCCGTACTGCTCAAGATGGAGAACCTCCAGCGCACCGGATCGTTCAAGATCCGCGGAGCCGCCTATCGGCTGTCGCGCCTGAGCGAGGACGAGCGCTCGCGCGGGGTCGTCGCCGCATCCGCCGGCAACCACGCGCAGGGCGTCGCCCTCGCCGCGCAGGCCCTGGGCATCCCGGCCACGATCTTCATGCCGCTGGGGGTCCCGGTGCCCAAGCTGCTCGCGACGCGCGGCTACGGCGCCGAGGTCGTTCTCGAGGGCGAGACCGTCGCGACCTCCCTGCGTCTCGCCGCGGAGTTCTCGGAACGCACCGGAGCGGTGCTCATCCACCCGTTCGATCACCGCGACATCGTCATCGGCCAGGGCACGCTCGGACTCGAGCTGCTCGACGACGCACCCGAGGTCGACACGATCGTGCTCAGCATCGGCGGCGGCGGTCTCATCGCCGGTGTGGCCGCGGCGGTGAAGGCCAGGGCCGCCGAACTCGGACGAGAGGTGCGGATCATCGGCGTGCAGGCCGAGAACGCGGCCGCCGTCCCGCCCTCGCTGCTGGCCGGACAGCCCGTCGACATCGAGACGCGGCCCACGATCGCCGACGGCATCCTCGTCGCCCGGCCGGGAGCGGTGCCCTTCGACATCATCAAGGATCTCGTCGACGAGGTCGTGACGGTCTCGGACGACGACCTCGCCCGAGCGATCCTCATCATCCTGGAGCAGTCCAAGGTGGTCGCCGAGCCCGCGGGCGCGGCCGGCGTCGCGGCGATCCTCGCGGGCAAGGTGTCGGCGACCGGGACGACGATGGCCGTGCTGTCCGGAGGCAACATCGATCCGCTCCTGCTCCAGCGAGTCGTCTCCCACGGTCTGGCGGCGTCCGGACGCTACCTGACGATCCGGATCCCGCTTCCCGACCGCCCCGGTCAGCTCGCACGTGTGTCCGAGCTCATCGCCGAGGCGGGGGCGAACGTCATCGAAGCCATGCACACCCGGCACGGACACGGCCTGCAGATCAGCGACGTCATCCTCGAGCTCAGCGTCGAGACCCGCGGCGCGGAGCATTCCGAGCTCACGCTCGACACGCTGCGCCGCGCGGGCTTCCACCCCATGATCGTCCCGGACTGACCGGGTCCCACCCGCATGCAAGAGGGCCCCGTCCACATGGACGGGGC